>JBGTJM010000224.1:0-5237 GCA_041745115.1 Thermomicrobiales bacterium | reverse complement strand
GTTTGCTCAACTACCTCGTCGGAGGCATCTCCTGCGACAATATTCGCGATCCTGGTCCGGGCATCGGCTGAAACATCGGGGCTGTTCAGAAAGTGGATGACCGGCAGCGTTATGGTGCCCTGCCGCAGATCGTTGCCGGCCGGCTTGCCAAGTTCGTTGCTCTTACCGACCAGATCGAGAACGTCGTCAGTGATTTGGAAGGCCAGACCCACGTCCGTACCAAATGCTCGCAACTCCTGTATTTCGATCTCTGGAGCGCCGCTAATCACTGCGCCCATTTCGGCGGCTCCAGCAAACAGAGATGCCGTTTTCCCAAAAATACGCTCGGAGTAACGTTCGACCGTCTGATCGAGATCAGTGGCTTCGATCATTTCCATGAGCTGTCCATCACAAATATCTGCGAGAGTGCTGGCGAAAATCGACACCACTCTGGTACTACCGGTGGCAGCTGCGAGGATGGCTGACTGGGCGAAGAGAAAGTCACCGATGAGGATGACCGAGCCGGCATCAAACTTGGAGTTCAAGGTCGGCTTGCCTCTGCGTATTGCGGCGCGATCAACTGTGTCGTCGTGGACCAGCGACGCTGTGTGCAGGAGCTCGACGCCTGCAGCTGCGGTGATCAGAACGTCCAGCTTGGAGTCGTACTGATAGGGTCGGCCGGCGAGGAGCAGAAGCAACGGGCGGAGGCGCTTACCACCTGCCTGGACGATGCCTTCAAGAATTGGAGAAATGTCGGCGTAACGAATCCGAGCTGCATCGGTGACTCTGTCGCGAACTCGCTCCATGTCGGCTCGCATCAGTTCGTGGAGATCGGTTTGTTGCAAAAGCACGGTCTCAGCCTCTAGTGCATGTGGTCGACCTGACGCGAAGCGTCAGGTTCGCAGGGATTATCAAAGTGTTTGAGCGGTGATGTCAATCTGGAGTTGCACCCACTGGTCGACATGCTACACCGCAACCGTCGCCCTCCAAGGTGCAGACGTCCATTGCAGTGGAGCATAATTCCCGGTGATGCAACGTCGGCGGTCTACACGATCGCCGTGCAGTCGCTTTCCGCAGATGCCCCGGTCGTCAGAATCGCACTGCTGCAGGACGTGACGTGCGTTCAATCCAGAGGACACTTTCGACTATGCAGACCAACAGACCGGTAACACGAACGCGCAGTGGGCGAAGCGGGTACCGTCGTCAGACACGCTGGCCAGCATTCTCCTGGTGGCTGAGCCTCCTATTCCTGTTTGGTGTGGCGGCCTGGGCGGTGACGTTTCTTATCTCGGCATTCGACGACGACGAATCACAACCATCTGTTGCGATGGAGACCATATCAATCACTGTAAGCGATGCGTCGAGTGGGATGCTCTTACCGGGTGCTGAGGTCCGGATTGGCGATCAGTCCGAGCTGACGAATGAAAGTGGTACCGCCGAAGTCACCTATCCCTCGGGCCAGGCACTTGTGACGATTCAGAGAGATGGGTTCCATCCGGTTTACGGGGAAATCGATCCGACGATGAGCCTGGAGCAGAGAATTGCCTTGAACCCGCTCACGGCTTCGCAGCTTGAGCAAGATTCCGGACAACCCGATACTGCTGCCGATCAATCGGAGGGTGCTGACGCCCTGGCTGAAGTCGGCTCGACAACTTCTGATTCAGGGGCGGCGAATACGTCGTCGGACCTGCCGGGTGTCACCGGTGTTGTCATGACAGACACCGGTGAGCCGATCGGTGGTGCGGTGATACTGGCTGGGGAGGACGTCACGTTCTCTGATGAGAGCGGATACTTCGAAGCGTTAACCGCTACCGAAGGGACACCGTTGCGCATTTGGGCGTCAGGGTATGCCGATGCGTTTCCGATGGCCAGTCAGGAAGGCGACATGATGGTGCGGCTCATCCGCATGGATGTGAAGGCCGCGTATCTGACGGGCGCGAAACTTGCTGACGAGGCGAAGATCGCTGAGTTGATCGACATTATCGCGACGACCGAGCTCAATGCGCTTGTGATCGATATCAAGGAGGGGTACGTCTACTACGACACCAGTGTCGCGTTCTTTCAAGACGCCGGTGCGGTTTTCCCGGTTTTCGACCCTGCCGCGCTGGTTGAGCGCTTGAAAGGACACGGCATCTATACGATTGCCCGAATCGTGGTTTTCAACGACCCGATAGTGGCAAAAAATCGACCTGATCTGGCAGTGCAGGATGACAACGGTGGCGTCTGGGAAGGTTGGAATGGGGACGCATGGGTCGATCCATTCAAACGGGAGCTTTGGCAACCGAACATCGACCTTGCACTCGAAGCGGCCACGATGGGGTTCGACGAGATCCAGTATGACTACGTGCGGCTACCGTCAGATGGGGATCTCACAACTGCAAACTTTGCCGGCGAATACAACGAAGAAAGCAGGGTAGGTACGATTGTTGCGTTCCTGGAGATGACGCAGAACCAGCTTCGACCGACAGGAGCCAAGCTGGGAGCGGACGTGTTTGGGATCATTGCCGTCTATCCGCAAGATCAGGGGATTGGTCAGCGAATGCTGGACTTTGCCGAAGTGGTCGACTTCATTCACCCGATGGTCTATCCATCACATTTCTCTGAAGGATCGATTGGCGTCGACGGGCACCCAAACGATTTCCCGTACGAAACGCTCGATATCACGATCGGTCTTGGAGTCGCCAAGATTCCGGGAATGGAACTGAAGATGCGTCCGTGGCTGCAGGATTTCGACTGGGACTCCCGAGCATATGGACCTGCCGAAATCAGGGCTCAGATCGACGGGACGATGAAGCACGGGGCCAGTGGCTGGATGCTATGGAATGCGGCCAGCAACGTTACTGTTGGCGGATTGTCTGATGCCAACTGAACCCGAGACTTCGCTTTCATGAGGCAATACGTGTAACGTAGCGTTCAACTTGGCTTATACGGACCGTAGCAGAGTAATGACTTTTCGGGTATAATCTCTCGACGGTAACCCGTGGCCTCAACCCTTTCACATTCGTGGCTCAATGAGACCTCTGGTAGTCCCAGGCTTCTGCCGGGAGTTACTGCCGTTCAGACTAGCAGGAGGCAATTCGATGGTTGTTGTTGTGCGGCGGGGTGTTCAGCGAAACCCCGAGCGTGTACAGCGCGAGATGGAAGAAGTGTTTCGAGCGCTTCTGCCGCAACGGTCTGGTGTGCACATTCAGAGCCAGGGGGCATGGAGACCGCCTCTGGAGGTCTATGAGACCGAACAGAGCCTGGTGATCCTTGCGGAAGTAGCGGGAGTTGACGAGGATTGCCTGAGCATCATCGCGGACTCCGGGTTGGTGACGATCCGGGGAGAGCGGCTGGAACACCGGCCCGGAGAAGCCCGAAGATACCGAGAAACGGGAATTGCTTACGGGGAGTTTGTAGCAGACGTTTATCTTCCATTTGCCGTAAATCTCGATAAGACAGAGGCGAACTACCGGCAGGGCATTTTGCGCATCAATCTCCCTAGAGTGACAGCGAAAACGATCGTGCCCCGTTCGACAAATGAGTCAAAAGATGGTGAGGAGAAACAAAGAGATGGCTAAGAAATCAAAGGAAAAGGAAAAGGTGAAATCGAAGAAACAGTCGGAACAGCACGAGCTGCTGGGTCAAGATAAGGCCCAAACCGGTGCGACGGGGATGGCTGCGAACGGTGCCAAGAGCAAGCGAGAAGAGATTTTGCTGCCGATCCTGCCGCTGCGGGGTACGGTGGTCTTTCCGCAGACGGTCATTCCGCTGGCAGCGGCACAGCCGCGTTCGCTGCGATTGATCGATGAAGTGATGTCCGGAGATCGAACTGTTGGCGTGGTCATGCAGCACAACGCTGATCAGGAGGGTGCCGGCCCGGATGAGATTCATACCATCGGTACTGTTTCCACGATTCTGCAAATGATGCGGGTGCCGGACGGCAGCGTTCGGCTCGCAGTGCAAGGAAGCGAGCGGCTGGAAATCGTCGAGTGGGTGTCTGAAGAGCCTTATCTGATGGCGAAGGTCGTGCTGATCCCGGACACGGACAAGGATTCGGTCGAAGTCCAGGCGCTGTCGCGCAATACGCTCGAGCTGTTTCAACGGCTGGTGGAGCTGGTGCCCCACTTGCCCGATGAACTCGTGACCGCGGCGCTGAACATCGACGATCCACAGCATCTCCTCTATATGGTTGCAAGCAATCTTCGGATGGAGCCTGAGGAGAGGCAGACGCTTCTCGAGACGAGCGGAATCAATGCGAAACTGACCTTTCTCAATGCGTTCATCTCCAAAGAGCTCGATGTTCTGGAGCTAGGAAAGCGCATCCAGTCGGAAGTTCAGGAAGAACTGAGCAAGTCGCAGCGGGAGTACTACCTGCGTGAGCAGCTCAAGGCGATTCGGCGCGAGCTGGGAGAAGAGTCAGAGGCTGAGGCGGAGATCACTGAGCTTCGGGAGAAGATCGACTCGGCATCGATGCCAGAGGAAGCTGAGAAGGAAGCCCGCCGAGAGCTGGACCGACTGAGCAAGCTTCCTCCCGCTGCTGCGGAGTATGGCGTGATCAAGACCTATCTCGACTGGCTTACGACGATGCCGTGGAATGTCAGCACCGAAGGCGTGCTGGAGATGGACAAGGCGCGGGAGATCCTCGACGAGGATCACTATGATCTGGACAAGGTAAAAGAACGAATCCTCGAATACCTTGCTGTGCGAAAGCTGAAGCTGGAGCAGCTGGCCGAAATTCCGGAGGAGGATCGTGATGCTGCCCTTAAGGGTTTGCATCGCGAGCCCATCCTCTGCTTTGTCGGACCACCAGGTGTCGGCAAGACGAGCCTTGCGCAGTCGATCGCACGGGCTCTGGGCCGAGAGCTGACTCGAATGTCACTCGGTGGGGTTCGGGATGAAGCCGAGATTCGGGGCCACCGGCGAACCTATGTTGGCGCGATGCCCGGGCGCATTGTGCAGGCCATTCGAAGAGCAGGCTCGAACGATCCGGTCTTTGTGCTGGATGAAGTCGACAAACTCGGGTCTGATTGGCGAGGTGATCCGTCGTCGGCGCTGCTGGAAGTGCTCGATCCCGAGCAGAACAGCAACTTCCGCGATCACTATCTCGACGTTTCATTCGATCTGTCGAAGGTGATGTTTATCGCGACAGCGAATATGCTGGATTCGATCCCTGCGCCGTTGCGAGACCGGATGGAAATCATCGATCTGGCGGGATACACCGATGAGGACAAACGAAACATCGCTCATCGATTCCTGATTCCCAAGCAGATGATCGC
>JBGTJM010000223.1:0-2122 GCA_041745115.1 Thermomicrobiales bacterium | reverse complement strand
AATAGTGGTGTATGGAGTGTTGTCGGCAGAGCGGACGCTGATGGAACAGGGTCTCGAGCAGAAGCGGATTGTGAGCGAAGCCAGGCTCGCAGCTCGTGGCAAGGGGCCCGGAGGATTGCGACAGAGAGTCAGCCGGTTTGTTCATGGCACCGACTCGACTGGGTCGCATTCGGCAGCGTTCGATCGTCAGCTGGCAGCATAGCGAACGGAGCGCAAGCCAGTGAGTATGTGGATTCCAGTTCTGTTCTGTAGCGCGTTGCTCATCATCGCCTTGCTTGTCGACAGCGTCGGCTATCCAGTCGAACACTGGGAATTCGAGGAATGAGCAGTGCGGCGTAGGCAGAACGCACATCTGAATAGTTCGTGAACGACGCCGCTTGATTCGAGCGGCGTCGTTGATTTGTCGAATTGATCGCTGTCCGGCAGTCGAGTGTCGCATGCGAACTCGATCCGGATTTTGGTCACTGTACCCTTCGCCTCGGCAGAAATGCCCCAGCTAGTGGCCTGCGTACCGAGGTAGTCTGTGATCACGTTTCGACAAACATCATTTCTGATGCGGTTTCTCTTTGCCATCGCGCTCATTTTTCTGACTCACGGCCCTGCCGGACTTGCTGCCCAGGAAACGTCCACCCCAAGTCCCGCTCCAATCGTTGAAGTGCCGGCAGGCATCGACGATGCACCAGTTCCCGTCGAGTTTCCCCGCGACGACGGCCCGCACGATGCATTGATCGAATGGTGGTACTACACCGGACATCTCTACACTGACGCGGGCGATCGATACGGCTTTGAGTTCGTCTTCTTCAAGGGCGACACTGGAAACCTGCTTGGATACGTTTCGCACTTCGCAATCACGGACAACGTGACCGGTACGTATCAGTACGACCAGCGCATCGCATTCGGCGAGCTTTCGAGTCAGCCAGATTCCGATCTGGCGTTTGATCTTCAGCTCGGCGACTGGCGGATGGCCGGCAGTGATGGAGTCGACCGGATCAAGGCGTCACTCGATGGCTACGCGATCGATCTCCAGCTCGAATCGACCAAACCTCCTGTGCTGCACGACGGGGACGGCTACGTCGACTATGGCAATGGCCAGGCTTCGTATTACTACTCCCGCACCCGCATTGCAGCCGAGGGCACCCTGACCATCGGCACCGAATCCCAGTCAGTCAGCGGCGAAGCTTGGTTCGATCACCAGTGGGGCAACTTCACGACATTCATCGACGGCGGATGGGACTGGTTCTCCCTGCAGCTGGACGACCAGACCGAGATCATGCTCTACATCATCAACGACCCGAGCGGCACGCCGGTGATTCTGGATGGTTCATACGTCGATCGGGATGGCAACCTGACAATCCTGGATGGACCCGACTTCACGACCGCACCGACCGATTTCTGGAGGAGCGACCTGACTGGAATCACCTATCCGGTGGCCTGGGCCGTGACGTTGCCGGCTCTGGACATCTCATTAGAAGTCACCGCATCGATGCCAAACCAGGAGCTCGACACCCGTCCCACCACCGGGGTGATCTACTGGGAAGGTGAGGTGGTCGTCGAGGGCACCCGTGGCGGTGAGCCGATCTCTGGTCACGGCTATGTCGAGCTCACCGGCTACGCCGATCGGGATCCGATAGGCACAACTACGTAGTTGGCGGAATACGCAAAATACGCACTATTGGGGATGTGCATCGCATTGGCCTCTGCGACTATGTAACTGTCGAGATCGAGAACGGCCACGGACCGCGGATCGAACCGGAAACGAGACTCGACACCTAATGGGACGGAAACACGGGGACGACCCGCCACAGGTAATGGGAATGGAGTGGCGCAGTCCCCAGCTAATGGAACGGCGTTTGGCAAATAGGCTGAAAGTAGGGAGCGCAATGATTACCGAGTTGGCAGTTGCACAGAGTCTGGTACACGAGAGAGAGCAGAAGATCGTTGAGGTTGATCGACGACGACAGATCGAATTCGCTCGCACCGGTGTGATGCCCGCGCAGGCACCGAACGTAAGTATTCTTCGCCGGTTTGCGGGATCGATCCAGAGCATGATGCCTGTTTCGATCGACGCACGGCGAACCCCGGAGCTTTCTGGTGATCTCGCCGCCTGATGGCGATAGTGCCG
>JBGTJM010000222.1:0-2511 GCA_041745115.1 Thermomicrobiales bacterium | reverse complement strand
AGCGAATATGGGTTCGAGCGTTGGCGTATCGAAAGTCTCGAGTCCTGGCGAGCTGGATACCGCGATGAGACTTGCCGCCCGGCTCGACCGCCGAATCGTGGTCGAACAGGGGATCGATGCCCGAGAGATCGAGATGTCGGTTCTCGGCAACGACCATCCGATCACATCCTGTCTGGGAGAAGTCGTGTCCGCCAATGAGTTCTACGATTATGAATCCAAATATATCGATGAACGCTCTCAGCTGATCGTGCCTGCCGACGTGCCAGAGACCGTGATCGAGGAGGCAGCGGAAATGGCTCTAACCGCATTCCGGGCTCTCGATCTTGCCGGACTGGCACGAGTTGATTTCCTGCTCGAACGAAAGACGATGACCCTCTACCTGAATGAGGTGAACACGCTGCCGGGCTTTACATCAATCAGCATGTATCCAATGTTGTGGGAAGCGACTGGAATGAATATCACAGAGCTCGTGCAGCGACTGATCGAACTGGCCCTGGAACGTGGTGGCGAGCCGTCTGAACTGGTCGGTACCGGGACTGCAAAGGCCGCTGACAGCAATTGATGAGGCCCACCTGGTTTTCATATCCGGTTCGGGTTGTACGTACATGCGGTTCGCCTGACCATAACATCGTTTACAGTTATCTGTGCGGGTCAAGAATCCGCAGCGAAATGTGGAGAATATGACAATCTGGCACACGAACTTTGAGAGCTCGCCGACAGATGTATTGCATTCCTGGGAGACACGAGTAAATGGCTAAGTCGAAGGTGTTGCTTGTAGGAAGCGAGGGGGTCATCCATGCGCGAAGATGAGGGTCGGCCTCTGTTTGACAATGTGCGCAGAGAGTATCGACCGGTGCAAGACCCCAGCGCGAGCCCGTCCCCTCTGGCCCGAAAAGATGACGGCAGTGACCCGGCCCCGTCGAATCGTCCTTCCCGACCAACGCGTCCCATCCAGACCTTCGCGCGCATCAAGGTCGTTGGGATCGGCGGAGCTGGTGGTAACGCCATCAATCGGATGGTGGCGACCGGTGTAGATGGGATCGAGTTTGTTTCGGTAAACACCGATGCACAGGCTCTGCTGGATAGTGGCGCGAATATCGCGGTACGAATCGGTGACAAGCTGACCAAGGGCCTTGGCGCAGGAGGGCGACCTGAAGTCGGGGCGCGTGCTGCCGAAGAGAGCGCAGATCAGCTGACGGAGCTGATGCGGAACACCGATATGGTTTTTATCACCGCTGGAATGGGGGGAGGGACCGGGACTGGTGCATCGCCGATTATCGCCAAGATTGCGAAGGGCGCCGGGGCGCTGACTGTGGGCGTTGTCACCAGACCATTCGAGTTCGAGGGAACACGCCGAAAGAAGGCAGCCGACGAGGGCATTCAGACGTTGCGAGAGAGTGTGGATGCGCTCATAACCATTCCGAATGAACGGCTTATTCAGATGGTCGACCCCAAGACTCCGATTACTGAGGCGTTCAAGCTCGCAGATGATGTTTTGAGACAGGGAATCGGTGGTATCTCGGATCTGATTACGAAGCCGGGCATCATCAATCTTGACTTTGCGGACGTGCGGACGATTATGCAGAGTGCGGGTTCTGCGCTGATGGCGATCGGCTATGGGACCGGCGAAACGCGCTGTATCGATGCGGCCAAGGACGCCATCTCCAGTCCGTTGCTGGAGACGAGCATCGAAGGAGCGACCGGCGTGCTCTACAACATCACCGGAAGCTCGAACCTGACGCTGACCGAGACCAGCGATGCTGCTGAAATCATTCGGGCCGCTGTGGATGAAGATGCCGAGATCATCTACGGTACGTCGATCGATGAGGCGATGGGTGATTCAGTGATGGTAACCCTTATCGCTACCGGATTTTCCGATCGGCAATCGGCGCTTGATTTCTCTGCGCCGAGAAGGTCCGCCCGTGGACAGCAGCCGAGAGACCGGGGTGGATTCCGCATTGCAGCGGCGGATGGTGGATCACGGCCGCCGCACCAGAGCCCGATCTTGCCGGACGACGATTTCGAGGAGGAGTCGAGCATTATCCGGTTCCTGCGGGAGCGGTAACGCGACAGCCCGTCCTGCAGAAAGCGTGATACCCCGGTGAAGTGTCCTTTTTGTCATGAACCTGATTCCCGAGTGGTGGACTCCCGAGAAGTGCTGGGTGGTGACGCGATCCGGCGGCGGCGCGAATGTGGCACGTGTGGCCGACGATTCACGACCTATGAGCGGGTCGAGCTGGCTGGCCTGGTGGTCGTCAAAAAGGATGGCCGCCGGCAGGAATTCAATCCGGCCAAGCTGCGTCAGAAGCTGAGGGTGGCACTTACCAAGCGGCCAGTTGGTGAACCTCAAATCGACACGCTGGTGCAGCGGATCGAGGCTGATCTGCTGGCTCTGGGTGCCACTGAGGTGCCCTCTTCGGCAATTGGTGAGTCAGTACTGAGACATCTCAAGGAGGTCGACCAGGTTGCATATATCAGATTTGCATCGGTCTATCGAGAGTTCGCCGACAT
>JBGTJM010000221.1:0-1602 GCA_041745115.1 Thermomicrobiales bacterium | reverse complement strand
TGAGAAATCTGAAGCCAGTGAGCCGCAGCAGGACGAGCATCTCATTTCGGGATGGGAGGAGGAGGTTCCGGCTGACGATACGTTGATGCGGCAGTTTGTTCTCAACCTCATCGATGAAGCTCGAGCCGCGGTGAACGATCTCGGGGGAGACGTCGTCGACACGCCGCACTTTTTCGCAGCCGATGTCCGACGGCCAGCGACTTTTTTCAACATGGCCGTTTTTCAGCGGCCGATTTTCGAGGAATCTGCCGACACGGTGCTGCCAAGTCTGAACGCTTGGTGCTCAGCGGGAACAGGGATGATGCTCCTGCTGAGTCCATGGCCAACGCCTGACTTCACGAGTCAGGGCTGGGCGCTCATGGGACATCCTCCGATTCACGTTCGACCAGCTGGTGGAGTGATACCAGAGGTTCCTCCAGGTATCCAGATCAGGGAGGTGTCGGATCTGGCGTCCTTGCTGCACTGGGAAACCGTCATCATCGAAGGCTACCCGCTGGAGGAGATGAGAGATCTTGCTGCTGGCAGTCTGGTCACCGAGCGAATGCTGGCTCATAGCTCCTGCCGCCGGTGGGTTGCGTACCGGGGAGAGACTCCTGTCGGAGCCGTGCTTGCGCATGTGTCGCATAGAATCAATCAGGTTGCGCTGGTGGCAACACTGCCGGAGGCGAGACGGATGGGAATCGGTGAGGCTCTGACGTGGAGAGCGACCATGGCCGATCCGTCGTTGCCAGCGATGCTGATGTCGAGTGATGAGGGCCGGTCGGTGTATCAGCGCATGGGATATCTTCCACTGACGAGGGCCACCCTCTGGTACCGGCTCAGACCATAGCGTAGTAGCCACTCTCGCAAGTGCCGTGGAGTGCGAGACACCCGTGTCATTATGCTGTGACGATGTACGTACAGTCCGCGCTTCTGCAACGTTGTCAGTCATTCCTCCGATTTCGCCGAACCGGCGTGAAACCAAACCATCCCGCAGACGTTATACGGAATGAGACCGTGACAGTCAGGTCGAGCATGAAACCTGGTTGTGCTGGATTCAGCAGAGAATACGAAAACGGTGAGCAGCATGTTCGCGCGTGCGCCGCGGGAGGTTTCAATGAACAGGGTCGGCAAAAAGCCAGTGGCTATCGGTAGGGTTTGGTCTTTGATGCTGGCCGTGATGCTGGCGATGACTGCGTTGCCGGTAGTGATCGATCCGGCTGTCGCTCAAGGCTCAGCGAACATCGTGGTCAATGCCTTCGACGCCGACGGTGTTACGCCTCTTCCGTTCGCCAGAATCCAGGTAACGGCCTCCGACGGCACTGTCTACACTCCGAGAGAAACCGGCCTCAGTGGCACCGTGACCTTTCCGGTCGAACTCGATTCGGAAGGCCTGACATTCCTTGTGGAACAGGAAACCCCTCCAGCTTGTGGCATTGCATCGGATCCTCAAACAGTAGGGCCGCTGGCCGACGGTGAGTCCGCAAGCGTTGCCTTCGTGACCCAGACCGACCCAACCTGCACGCTCGGCACAATCGCGGTTTACCACTACAGCTGTCCGGATGGTTTCGATGCAACCGCATCAGGCTATGAAGCCTGGCGGGATGGATGCACGTTTGAAGA
>JBGTJM010000220.1:0-7780 GCA_041745115.1 Thermomicrobiales bacterium | reverse complement strand
GTTGCTTTCTGCGACGAGGCGCTGAAGTATCGGTGCGAGCTTTCGGAGGGCGATTCCGCGATGGCTGATCGCGTCCTTTTCAGCGGGTTCCAATTCGCCGAACGTCAATCCACCGTCGATGACGAAAACAGGATCATAGCCGAATCCCCGGCTACCTTGAGGTCTGAATCCGATCGTTCCAGACACGCTACCCTCAACGACTTCGGCACTGCCGTCTGGGAATGCGAGAGCAATCGCACATCGAAACCTGGCCGAACGGTTGGCCGCCGGAATCTCGTTCATCATGTCCAGCAACTTCGTAATGTTCTGATCGTCGGTCGCATGTTCGCCAGCGAACCTCGCGGAGAAAACACCGGGCGCACCGCCGAGCGCATCGACTTCGAGACCAGAATCATCCCCAAGGGCGATGTTTCCAGTTGCCGTTGCAGCGGTCATAGCTTTGGTCCTCGCATTCGACTGAAAGGAGTCTCCCGTCTCTAGCGGCAATTGGACACCGAGGTCCTTTGACAGCACGATTTCGAATTCACCTGGTACGAGCCTCGCGATCTCGTCGATCTTTCCCGCGTTGGACGATGCAAGCACAATTCGTACCGTCATGTTTTTTGCCCGGCCGATGACTCGCTGGGCATCCGAACGACCGGCGCAGTGCGGTCAAGCGCGAACGCCCTTCGGGCGGTTGCTGTCGTGATGCTGGAAACGGTCTCCAGGTTGTCACCTCGCAACCGAGAGAGATGGTTTGCAATGATCGGAATAGCTGATGGCGTGTTTCGTTTCTCGGGCCATCCCGTTGGCGCGAGGTAGGGAGAATCAGTTTCAAGCACAATCTGATCCAGAGGCGCAGTACTGAGCAGTTCGCGCAGATTCTTCGCGCTACGTCGGCTCATCAGGCCTCCGACACCAACCACCCAGCCTCTCTCGATAACCCAGGCAAAGAGCTCAGGACTTCCATCGAAACTGTGAAATACACATCTGACACGGGGATGTACGCCGACAATCTGTCGAAGATCGGCTTCGACATCTCCTCGCATATGAATGATCACTGGCAGGTCGAGTTGACCTGCGATCGAGAGTTGCTCATCGAAGGACGCCATTTGCGTGATTCTGGAAACGCGGTCCCAGTAGTAGTCGAGTCCAGTCTCTCCTATCGCCACGGGAGACGACCTGCGAGCAACCTCGACAAGCCGTGTTCCTGCGTCCTGACTCCACTCTTCGGCGCTGTTGGGATGGATCCCCAGCGTGTACAGAACTGAGGGATACCGATCGTTCAGCTCAATCGCGGACTGCCACAGTGATTCTGAAAACGCGACGTTGACGAATGTGCTGACCCCGTTGCGTTGAGCGTCAGAAATGACTTGCTCACGATCGTTCGCGAACTGCGGATCATTCAGATGGGCATGGGTGTCTATGAACTCCAGGCTCGCTGAGTTGGTCATTTGACGGTCACGCTCTTCGCAAGGTTTCGCGGCTTGTCCGGGTCGTTGCCGCGGAACAGCGCGGCATGGTAGCCGAGCATCTGGGCTGGCAAGGCCTGTACGATGGGCGTTGCATCGCAAATATCCGGCACGTGAATGAATTGATCAAAGACCGGGTCATTTCGCGATCCGACTCCGATGATATATCCGCCGCGAGACTTCAACTCCATCGCCCCGGAAAGTATGTCGTGATAGGTTTCGTCAGCCGGTGCGTAGACGACGCAGGGCGTCCCTGGCTGGATCAATGCGATGACGCCGTGCTTGAGCTCGCCGCCTGCGAATCCCTCAGCGTGAATATAAGAGACTTCTTTGATCTTGAGCGCCGCTTCGAGCGCTGTGGGGTAGGAGAGTCCACGCCCGATCACGAACAGGCTCTCAGCCTCGAATATGGACTTCGCGATTTTGCGCACCTTCGCGATCCACGAATCGGAAAGCATTCCCCGCAATGCCTGTGAAGCATCGATCACAAGCTGTCGTCCGATGTCAGGTGTGCCTGCAAGATGATGGGCGAGCATCGTCAGAATGGCGACTTTGGCGGTGTAAGCCTTTGTGGACAAAACACATTGTTCTGGTCCTGCCCGAAGATGGACCCTCAAATCGACCATCCGGTCAAGCGTTGACTGTTCCGCGTTGACGATAGCCGCCAGCTTTGATCCACGCGTTTTTGCAGACATCATGGCTTCGACGATGTCTGCCGTTTCGCCACTCTGTGACAGGGCGATGACAAGGCTGCGGTCGGTCAGAAAGTGCTCGTGGTACTTGAACTCTGATCCCACCACGAAGTTCAGATGCCATTTCGCAATCCGGCTGAAAAGATACGACCCAGTCAGCGCAGCATAGGACGCGGTACCGCATCCAACGAGAAACGTGCCATATGAGTCGTGGATAGCAGTGGCCAGGGCCGCGATGTCGCCGTTCGCGTCCCGAGCGAGTCGTTCCAGCACATCTGGCTGCTCAGCCATTTCTTTGGACATGAAGTCTGGATGAGGCCCGGGGCCTCGCTGGCGATCTCCAAACTTTGCAGGAGTCCAGTTTGGCGTGACTTCTGCAAGTGTGCATCGATCGAACAACCGAACGCCGTCAAGATCGACGAGTGCGACCTGCGTATCCTCCAGATGCGTGATGTGATCAGCGTGCCCGTGGAGTGCAATCGTGTCCGAGGACAGCGTGATACCGGATGCGCCCCTGCCAAGCACCAACGGTGACACGTTCTTTGCAGCCATCATGCGATTGGCTTGAACGTCGAGCACGATCACTGCATTCAGTCCCTTCAACGAGTTTGCGACCTCTCGAAACACTGCTACTGAGAGTTCTGACTCTCCGACAGCGTCTTCGATAAGATGTGCAATGATCTCAGTATCGGTTTCTGAGAGGAACTTGTGTCCATCTGCATCCAGGCCCTCTCGTAGCTCTCGAAAATTCTCGACGATCCCGTTGTGAATGACCGCGAATCGACGGCCGCAATCGAGGTGAGGGTGTGCGTTCTCGTCGGTGACGCCACCATGCGTAGCCCAGCGAGTGTGGCCGAAACCAATAGCGCTGGGCGGCACGTCAACTGACGTTTCTCCGATCCGCCCTGCAGATTTCCGGATGATGAGCTCGTCGTCAGAGGCGACTGCTATTCCCCAGGAATCGTAGCCGCGATATTCGAGCGTCTTGAGGGCTTCCAGAATTTCAGGCGCCAAGTCGACTGGCGCACCAGCGTAACCAAAAATGCCACACATCGATGCAATGTCCTTAGCGGGTCTCTCCAATCATGTCGTCGACCGCAATGCGTTCACACGCCATTGACCGCAGGTATGAGTGCGGTCTATCGGAGAGGATTCGAACATATCGCTGGCAAAGGGTGGCAAATCACCAATGATCGCTGTGATGAGAGTGCACCGATGGCAGCTCTGTTGCCGCGTCACCGCGGGGTTTTGCGCTAGCCACCTTCGACTGTGCAAGCCGGAAAGCCATCCGCCGAATGATTCGATCAGCTTTCACCTCGTCAACCTGCTGCCTCCAGGCAGGTCCTGGCGCTTTGAGAATCTGCCACCTCGACAGGAACACGGTCCTGTCTGCCGAGACAGAGTGTACGTTCATAGGGGCTCGCCGGCAATCTGGGCTACTATTTGTCGGACATATCTGCTCGGTGCACATGTCGCGAATCTTCAAGGAGTTTCCACTGTGATTGGCCGGTATACAAGGCCCCAGATGGGCCAGGTCTGGAGCGACGAGTTCAAAGTCGCGTGCTGGCTCGATGTGGAAAAGGCAGTCTGTGAGGCATGGTTTCGGCGAAACAGAATCCCCGAGTGGGCGATTACCGATATCCGCGGAGCGACCTGCGACCTTGACCGAATGCAGGAAATAGAGAAGGAAACCGACCACGACGTCATTGCCTTCTTGCGCGCCACCGGAGAATCAGTTGGAGATGCTTCCCGGTTCATTCATTTGGGACTCACCAGCTCAGACGTTGTCGATACGGGCCTCGCGCTGCAGGCAACCAGGGCGGCTGAGCTGCTTCTCGCTGAGCTATCCCGGCTCATTGACGCGGTTTGGGCAGTTGCATCCGCTCATCGCGACACGTTGATGATTGGACGGACGCACGGTGTGCATGCCGAGCCGACAACCTTTGGACTCAAAGCCCTGGTCTGGTTTGACGAACTCAGACGCCATCGAAGGCGACTGGAACTCGCACAGAGCGATATTCGCGTTGGCAAGATCTCGGGAGCTGTTGGAACACACGCGCATGTTCCGCCAGATGTCGAGGTTGAGGTGTGTCGTCAGCTCGGTCTTGAACCAGCGCTGGCGTCTTCACAAATCATCCAGCGGGACAGGCATGCTTTCTTCCTGTCGGTAGTCGCTGGAATTGGCGCCACCATCGAAAAAATGGCGGTGGAAATCCGGCATCTCCAGCGCACGGAGGTTCGTGAGGTCGAAGAGCCGTTTGGTGCTGGAAATCAGGGTTCCTCTGCGATGCCGCACAAGCGGAATCCTCATGAATCCGAACGTCTCACGGGTCTTTCCCGGTTGCTGCGAGGTTACGCTGTCACGGGTCTTGAGAATGTTGCTCTGTGGCATGAACGAGATATCAGTCACAGTTCCACGGAGCGCGTGATTTTTCCGGATGCCTGCATTGTGCTCGACTATTCGATAGACCTCATGAGGGAAATCATTGAAGGCATGAGCGTTTTTCCCGATCGGATGTTACGCAATCTGGAGATGACCGGTGGCCTGATCTATTCTCAGAAGGTGTTGCTGGCACTTGTGGACGCAGGTCTTGACCGGCAGCAGGCCTACAAACTGGTTCAACGGAACGCAATGCAAGCCTGGGAAGCAGAGGACGGCAGTTTCGCCGACCGACTGCGGGCGGATGATGAAGTGAGGCGTTACATCGACCTTGAGGATCTGGGCGAATTGATGGATCCTCGAGAACAGTTAACGCACACAGCCGCAATTTTTGCCCGATTTGATGACGATGTCCCCTTAGCTAGCACTGGCGCTCTTCTGCATGCTGTGAACGCGGAGAAGGTTTGACGCAAGTTACGATGCTGGACGTGCCAGAAACGGGACTGAAGCCATTTGGACGGGGTAAGGTTCGAGAAACCTTTGACCTCGGAGATCAGTTGCTGATTGTTTCGAGCGATCGTATCTCGGCGTTCGACGTGATCATGCGGAGCGGGATTCCCGACAAGGGTAAAATCCTGAACCAGATGGCAGCGTTTTGGTTTACAGAAACGGGCCACCTCGGTCCGAGCCATTTTCTAGCGACCGATCTCGAGTCACTATCCGGAGTACCTGTCGACGTTCGACGCGATCTGCAGGGACGCTCGATGATTGTGAAGAAGGCAATACGAATTGATATCGAGTGCGTGGTGAGAGGCTATGTTTCGGGTTCGGCGTGGAGAGAGTTTCAGGAAAGCGGGACGATCGCTGGAAATCGAGTCAGCCCGGAGCTCGTCGAGTCGGACAAGCTTCCGGAGCCAGTATTCACGCCGGCCATGAAGAATGACGCCGGTCACGACCAGAATATCTCCGTTCGTGAGATGACAGCTTTGGTAGGCACGGAATTGACGGCCATGCTCGAGGCGCGCAGCATGGCGCTCTATGAGTACGCTCAAAGGCATGCCATGGAGCGGGGAATCATCATTGCGGACTCGAAATTCGAGTTCGGATTCGTGGATGGGCAACTCACGCTGATTGATGAGATCTTCACACCTGACAGCTCCCGATTCTGGGATCGCGATTCCTATTTGCCGGGTTCCGGCCAGGACAGCTTCGACAAACAGTTTCTGCGGGACTGGCTCACCGAGATCGGATGGGACCATGATGTACCGGCGCCGGAGCTACCGCAGGCTGTGATCGAAGGCACGCGCTCCCGGTATCTCGAGGCATTTACCCGCATTATCGGAGCCCTTCCAACTGGTCTGAGTGAAGACATGATTCCAGAAGTGATGCGCGCGGAAAGGGCGGTCAAGACGTGAGCGAGCATTGGGTTGCTGAAGTACTGGTAATGCCGAAAGACGGTGTGAACGATCCGCAAGGTGAGGCGATTGCTGGCGGGCTTCGCGACCTGGGCTACTCCTCGGTTCAGAGGGTCCGCAGTGGAAAGCGCTTCACCGTAGAACTCTTGGCCAGCAGTGAGTCCGAGGCGCGAGCCAACGCGGAGTCGATGGCTGATCGCCTGCTGGCCAACCCAGTCATCGAGGTGTTCTGGATCGAGGGCGTCACGCCGAAACATCAGTCGAATGCAGACGCCTCGTGAAACAGTACGTAGCGATCGTGACCTTTCCCGGCAGCAATGGCGACCATGATGCATGGCACGCGTTTTCGAGCGACCTCGGGGTACCCACCAGGATGATCGATTATCGGGATACCGATCTGAGCTACGCTGCTGCAATTGTGATTCCCGGTGGATTCTCATATGGAGATTACTTGCGTTGTGGAGCGATCGCTCGTTTCGCACCAGTTATGAACTCGGTAAAGCAGTTTGCTGAGAATGGCGGACCCGTTCTTGGCATTTGCAACGGATTCCAGGTCCTCACCGAAGCCCATCTCCTTCCCGGTGCGCTTCTGCGCAATGCGTCTCTGCGGTTTCATTGCGCCTGGATTCATGTTCGGGTGGATGCTTCCAGCACAGCATGGACAGACAGTCTTGGTACCGGCGAGATTCTGCGATTGCCTGTGGCCCACGGGGAT
The DNA here is from genome assembly GCA_041745115.1 of Thermomicrobiales bacterium. GTDB lineage: Bacteria > Chloroflexota > Chloroflexia > Thermomicrobiales > UBA6265 > JAHBVL01. Next base: position 1,127 of record JBGTJM010000220.1, on the reverse strand, counting down.
GGAGCGTATTTTGCCGATTCGGCAACCCTTGATCGACTGGAAGAGCAGCAGCAGGTTGTGTTTCGTTATTGCGATGCGGAAGGAGCAACCGTCGATACGGCCAATCCGAACGGGTCTGAGCGATCGATTGCGGGAATCTGCAATGACCAACGCAACGTGGTCGGCATGATGCCGCATCCGGAGCGTGCAACGGACGAGCTGGTCGGGGGTGCAGATGGTCTCAAGGTAATCTCGGCCGCATTTACATTTCTTGGGGTCCCCGCGTGATCGCATCGACTGAAGACTCAATAGTCGACAACGGAATTCCTGACGGAGCCTGGCGAGAGGTCGCCCTGAGCGATGCCGAATACGAGCGGATTGTGGAATTGCTCGGGCGGGAGCCTTCGGCAGTTGAGCTTGGCATGTTCGGCTCGATGTGGAGTGAGCATTGCGGGTACAAGCACACCCGACCGCTGTTCCACCGGCTGCCCACAGAAGCGCCGTGGGTACTCGAAGGGCCGGGCGAAAATGCGGGCGCAGTCGACATCGGCGAGGGTCTGGCAGCGGTTTTCAAGGTCGAATCCCACAACCATCCTAGTGCTGTCGAACCCTACGAAGGTGCTGCCACTGGCGTTGGCGGGATCGTGCGAGACATCTTCACCATGGGTGCGAGGCCCATAGCCCTGTTGAACGCGCTGCGCTTCGGTCCGCTTTCGGAGCCTCGCAATCGCTACCTTTTCGACAATGTGGTTGGAGGGATTGGCGGTTACGGGAATTGCCTCGGAATCCCGACCGTGGGCGGCGAGGTTTTCTTTGATCCCTCGTTCAATGGCAATCCACTCGTCAATGCGATGTGTATCGGTATCGTGAAGCATGAAGACATCGTCAGGGCCAAGGCCTCAGGGTCCGGCAATCTGATCATGCTCATCGGTGCGGACACCGGGCGCGACGGGCTGCATGGCGCCACCTTTGCGTCAGTCGACGATCCGGAAGCCTCTCATCGAGGGGTGATTCAGGTTGGCAATCCGTTCCTCGAAAAGCTCCTGCTCGAAGCGTGCCTCGAATTGCTGAGTTCCGAAAGCGTTGTTGCGATGCAGGATCTCGGGGCAGCGGGATTGACGAGCTCGACGGTCGAGTGCGCGAGTCGC
>JBGTJM010000219.1:0-5504 GCA_041745115.1 Thermomicrobiales bacterium | reverse complement strand
TGTGCGTTTCACCCGCGCTGCCCAATGGCCGAGGCGATCTGTGCGCAAGACACACCAGAGCTGAAGGCCTGGCTACCCGAGCGCTTGTCAGCATGCCACTTCGCCGACCGCCTCATCGATGACCGTTTGTGATAACGTCTATTGAGCCGGGAATGGAGCTGGCGCGGTGTGATCAGCACCAGCCCGTTCCCGGCGCACTCTCTGTTGCTGTGGTCTTCAACTCCAAAGACTCAATCGGGTAGCGACGTCTCAGGAACTTGTGCAGCTCACTTGCCGCGAGAATTGTCGAAGCGACGAGGACGATTCGAACCCAGCTGCCGGCGTCGATTGGCTCGACACGCAGAATTGTTTGCGTCGGGCCCCAATATAGAGCGCCGACGTGGACTGCGAGCGCGACTACGGTTGATCCAATGAGCAATCGATTTGAGAACGGGCTCATCCGGAACAGTGATCTCGTTTCAGACCTGGCGTTTCCTGCCTGAAATGCCTGAAAAACCACCATCGTGGTAAGCGCAACCGTTTGAGCCAGTGCGAGTGAGCCGCTCCGATCCAGTTCCCATTTGAAAAGAGCGAGAGTTCCCGCGGCGAGGACCAGCGCAACGATGACCGTCCGCTCCCACAACAATCGGGATATGACACCTTCACGTCTCGGACGTGGCCGTCGCTGCAAAATGCCTTCATCCCCGGGTTCGAACGCCAGCGCAACATCCTGCAAGCCATTGGTAACCAGATTTAGCCAGAGCATCTGTGCTGGGAGGAATGGAATTGGCCAACCAGCCACTAGCGCGGCAATGATGGTCAGCACCGTAGCCGCTCCGGTACCGATCAGGAAGAAGCTGGCTTTTCGCACGTTGTCGAATGTGATTCTGCCTTCCTCGACTGCCGCGACGATGCTGACGAAGTTGTCGTCCGACAGCACCATGTCTGCAGCCTCGCGGGCGACGTCGGTGCCGCTACGGCCCATCGCGACGCCAATATCAGCAGCTTTCAGCGCCGGGGCGTCGTTGACACCGTCGCCAGTTACCGCAACGACATCCCCTTCGGATTGCAGAGCTCGAACCACACGCAGCTTCTGGTCAGGAGCGACTCGCGCATAGATCGCAACGTCGTGGACAGCCGAACGGAGGTCAGCCTCTTCCATATTGGCCAGATCTGCTCCGGTCAACACTTTGCTACTGGAGTCTGAAATTCCCAGGTCGTGACCAATCGAACGGGCTGTCGCGGCATGGTCTCCGGTAACCATGACAACCCGAATACCAGCGTCGTTGCAGGCAGTGATTGCGTCCCTGACCCCTTCTCGTGGTGGGTCCATCATGCCCTGCATGCCGACAAGAACCAACCCATGCGGCTCATCCGTCCCTTCGAAGAGATCATGATCGGCCGGGATTTCCCGGTACGCCATGGCCAGCACCCGCAGTCCCTGTGATGCCAGGTCGTCCGCGGCGGTATGGACGGAGTTCTCATCGAGAGGGACCTCTCGACCATTCTGAAGCATTGAGCTGCTCATCTGGACAAGCCGCTCAGGCGCCCCCTTGACATAGACCTGTCGCTTGCCTTCGTTCTCGCGGTAGCTGGCTGCAAACTGCCGATCGGGCTCGAAGGGAATCTCTGCGACGATGTGATAGGCATCCCGGATCTCTTCAGGCTCCATCCCCAGGTGAGTCGCCGCAATCAGCAAAGCCGCCTCAGTGGGGTCCCCCTGCGTTTCCCAGCCATGGTCGGTCTGAGCGACGGCGGCTTCGTTGGAGAGCACTCCCGCGAGAAGCGTCAGATAGTTAGGATCTTCAGGCGTTATTCCGTCCTTCGATTCGCTCGAAACATCGAAAACCTGCCCACCTGACCAGATCGACGTCACGGTCATTCGATTTTCGGTGAGAGTACCCGTCTTGTCGGAGCCTATGCACGTGGTGCTACCGAGCGTTTCCACCGCAGGTAGTCGCCGAATAATGGCGTTCCGGTTCGCCATTCGGCGAACGCCCACTGCCAGGGTGATCGTCGAGACAACGGGCAAACCTTCGGGGATTGCGGCAACTGCGAGTGTCACCGCCACCATGAACATGTCCGATCCTGACTCACCGCGCACGATTCCGATGGCGAATGCGAGCAACGCACTGGCACCGACGGCGACACCAATCGCTGAAGCGAACCGAGCCATTTTCTGCTGCAGGGGTGTGCTCAGGCGCACCTCTGATCGAACTTGCGAAGCGATGCCGCCGATTTGTGTCCGCTCGCCGGTGGATACAACGTACCCCCTGCCGCGCCCGCTCGCCACCGCAGTGCCCGCGAATGCCATGTTTGTCCGATCAGCAAGTACCGCCGAGTCGCCAATGGGATCAGCTTGCTTCTGAACGGCATCTGACTCACCCGTGAACGCCGACTCATCGATCTGCAACGCGGTTGTGCTTGTGAGCCGCAAGTCAGCAGGAACCCGGCTGCCCGACTCGATCAGAACGAGATCCCCCGGCACCAACTCTCGGCTCTCAATGTCGTGCTCCGAGCCGTCTCGAATGACACGGGCATGCGGCGCAGACATCCGAATGAGCGACCGAACGGACGTCTCGGCTTTGCGCTCCTGTGTGAAACCGATAACCGCATTGAGCACAAGCACCGCAGTAATGACCGCAACATCGATGTACTCCTCGAGAGCCAGCGTAACGATTGCAGCGATCACCAATATGTAGATCAGCGGGCTGCGAAACTGATGCAGGATGAGCGCCGCGACCGTTTGCTGCGGCTCCTCTTCCAGTTGGTTCGGACCGTATTCATCAAGCCGGCGTGCGACTTCGTTCCGCGACAGGCCTTGGCGAGAGGTCTTCAGACTGGCAGCCGCCTCATCAACTGCCATGGAGTGCCAGGACGAGTCTCGAGATCGGGGAGATGCAGCGTCTTTCGGATCAGTCACTGCCGGGTTCCGTCGAGGTTTCTGGTAGCAAGAGCTTGAGCAGGTCTCGTTCGGCAATCACGCCAACCGGGATTCTTCCCCGTACAACGGGAATTCGTCGCAGATCGGGTGAAAGCAGCTTCTGTGCTACTGCAGAAACTGGTTCATCTTCAGTTGCCACCGTCACATCCCGGCGCATGATACTTTCTGCGGTGGTCATCTCGCCTGCCAGCCGAATGTCGCGCATCGCGTCGTCCGTCATATACCGATCGAAGCAATATGGCACCTGAAATGCGGTGATCGGCACGCACTGGTCGGACGCGACGAAATCGGCCTCGGTGACCAAGCCGACAAGCTCACCTCTGTGGTCGACAATTGGCACACTGCCGATACCATGATGAATCATGGTCTTCACGATCTCCGATACCGGCGTTTCCTGCCGGGCGACGATGGGCGGCGAGGACATGATGTCTCGCGCCGTCAGATTCCAAAGCGTGGGAGGCGTCGAGGTCGATTGATATCGTTGGCCCGCTCCAGTTCCCACAGCGATCCCCATGTCTTGAGGCAACTCCGGTTTGACGAGGAGAAGCGGCACCTGCACCTGTCGAAGCACTCGCTCAGCGTTCGAGCCAAACATGATTCGGCTCAACCCACCCCGGCCGTGTGTCGCCATAGCAATCAAGCCAGCATTCTGCTCCGCAGCAGCCTCCACGATCTGGTCAGACGGGCGGCCGCGACGGGTTTCTACCATAACGTCAAACCCCAGTGAGCGTAAACTCTCCGCCTTCTGCTCCAGGTATCTCATGGAGTTGAGTGCGTCTGCATCAACCAGGTGTTCAGCGTGCGGCTCCCGAGCGTCGAATGGTTCGATGACATGTACCAGGTGGATGGTTGCGCTACCCGCCTCGGCAATCTGCGGAATCGTGTCAAGTGCGTGCTCCGCGAGCGTCGACTGGTCGAGAGGAACAACGATGGTGTGAAGCGGGGAAAGGGTCATGTCCGGCGCGGCGTACCGACCATGGATAACGATCACAGGACAGGTAGCCTCATGTGCGAGATCGAAGGCCATGCTCCCGGACAGAGCCCGGCTCAACCCTCGGCGCACACTACTTGCCACCACAATCAGAGGATCATCTGATTCTTCTGTGATTTGCAGGATGGTTTCGATAGGACTTCCCCACCTGACGTCGACCTCAACAGGAATTCCTGCAAAGGCTGGAGCGATCTGCTGGAGAGCCTGTCGGGCTTCGGCTATCAGCGTCTTTCGGACATCCTGACCCGGGGATATGAGTCGTCTTGCTAGCGGATCGAACCTCGGCAGAAGGTCCATCGCGCAGGCCAGGGTCACCGAGGCCCCGGTGGTTCGAGCGAGTAGCTGGGCCGCAGGAACCGCAGCTCGTGCGATCCCTTCGGGGTCCTGCTCTGGATGAGGGAAGGGGATAATAATGGTCTTGATCACGAAACTGACTCCTTGTTGACGCTGTCAACGATTGCGAAACCCAGACGCTGGTCACAGTGGTGTGCTCAAACCTGCAGCCGCAACTCGATTCGAGACCACGCCTGAATCTCACTCTATTCTCCGATGAATGGTGCAGACGCAGGATAAAACTGGAGGGAATACCCGTATCAGCTTTGAAACAGGGAGCGTCAATCCCGGTGGGAGCCCGTCAATCAGAAAGTGATGCGGTTTCCAGAAGCAGCGCTAAAGAAGTGCATGGCGCCAGGGTCGAATTGCAGAAAGGCCCCCTGCCTTGCAGAAAGGCCAGGATGGGCCATTGTGCGCACGCGGAAGCTCGTGCTTCCAAGGCGCATGGTGGCGATCACCTCGTGACCCTGTGGCTCCACCAGTTGCGCTACTGCCGGGTGCCAGCCTTCTTGCTCGATTGAGGAAACGCGAATCGACTCGGGCCGGATACCCATTTCCAGAGGGCCATCCGGAACATTGCGATTGGCAGCTATTCTCAGATGCTGGTCTATGCAAAAGTCGCCGTCGCAACCAAAGCCATGAATCAGGTTCATTGGCGGATCTCCGATGAAGCTGGCAACGAACGAAGTCTCTGGCTGCCCGTAGATGTCGCTTGCTGTGCCGACTTGGGCCAGCCTCCCGTTTTTCATTACCGCTATCTGATCCGAGACTGCCAGCGCCTCGCTCTGATCGTGCGTCACCATCACGGTCGTGATTCCAAGATCCCGCTGCATTGTCTTGAGCTCTGCCCTGGTCTGAAGCCGCAGAAGCGGATCGAGATTTGCAAGGGGCTCGTCGAGCAGCGCGATTCCGGGTTTGCGGATCATTGCGCGACCGATCGCCACCCGCTGTTGCTCGCCTCCAGATAACGCGGACGGATATCGCTCGAGGAGGTCACTGATTCCAAGCCAGCTCGCAGTCTCCGCGATCCGTCTGTCCTGTTCGGAGCGCTGAACCACCATCGATCTGAGCGGATATCGAAGGTTCTCCGTGACGCTCATATTGGGATAAAGGGCGTATTGTTGAAAAACCAGAGCCACGCCGCGATCGGAAGGGGCCAGAGACAGCACGCTGCGGCCGTCGATCAGGATGTCTCCGGCATCTGGCCAATCAAGGCCAGCAATCATCCTCAGAACCGTAGTCTTTCCACACCCGCTT
>JBGTJM010000218.1:0-4541 GCA_041745115.1 Thermomicrobiales bacterium | reverse complement strand
GCATGTGACAGCATGCACAAATTACAGAATGAACCGTTGGCTCGATCGCGAAACCAACTGGCGATCCGCCGAGCCAGTCGATCTTCGAGCGACTGTTGCTACCTCGCTGCATCACAGGCTCAGCCCAGCCCCGACTACTCTTCGATATCGATGGGACCAACGGCCCCACTGAGATCAAAGGGACTCTCGTCCGATCCAAGTGCCCGCTTGCACATCGGGCAAACGTTGACCACCTCGACCGGCTCGGCTCCACCGCCCTGATCCACAGCCTCGTGCTCGATAGCGTCTTCAGGTATCGGCCGCCCGCAGAGCTCGCATACCTGAATCCCAAGTTCCCCCGCTTCTCGCGCGGTACCAAGAACATCCTCGTCCATGTGAAATGGTCCTTTCCGCAACTCAATGAATGGGCGAATCTGCCGGGTAGGCACAGCAGCAGCCAGCCGATACTCTTGGGGGCCAAACTGTGCATGCCGCAATTGTAAAACGGTGATTTGGTGTCTTTCTTCCAAGGTTACGCGCCCAAGCGTCTTGCGCGATGTTGATCCCGCCATCAGGAAGTCCATCGAGTTCAGCCAGCATTGCATCCCACGTGAAGCCCTCTCTCACAGCGGCATAGTCATCGAGATTGGGAGTCACGCCCGACAGATCACCTTGTTTGGAAATTGGCTGCCATTGCACATTTGCCTCCTTTTCATAGGCTCTGCGTATACGCGATCGACTGGCTCAACAGCACCACACCCCGTTCTTTGAGTACGATACCCACAGTTCCGTGTCACCAACGTATGGTGCGGATATGCAGACGTGACAAGAACATCAACACTCCATGTCTGTTAAATGTGTGAAGGGAGAGGGATATGACGACTCAGTTCGCGGTGCAGCGCATCCTCGTGCCGCTCGACGGCTCAGAGTATGGGGAGCGGGCATTGCCCTGGGCCAAGGCGCTCTCTGTAAATAACGCCGAGGTCATTCTTCTCGAGGTCGTGCCGGCGGCAAGTGAAGTCAGGGACTTTCGCGGCAAGGTCATATCCTCTGTCGACGATATTGCCAAGGGCTTCCAGGAACTCGCAGGTTCTCAGCTGGACGACGCTCGGACTCGCTGGTTCCCCGATCGAGAGAATGTCACGCTGGTGATCGCCGAGGGAGACCCTACCGAGCAGATTCTCTGGGCAGCCTCTCAACACAACGCCGACATCATCGTCATGTCGAGCCAGGGACGCGGAGCAATCGGCAGGTTTGCCAGCGGTTCTGTCGCCGATCGGGTGGTCCGCCACGCTCCCATCCCAGTAATGGTCGTCGGCCCCGAAACCGGCGGGCACGCGGATACAACCATTGCCCGAATTGTCGCTCCAACCGATGGATCGCCACTTTCGCTCGGTTCGCTGCCAGTCGCAGCCGGGCTTGCCAGACACACCAGCACTCCTGTCAAAATCGTTCATGTCCGCACTCCGTCGATCGACGAGTTTCCCGCCGCTTACCACGGCATGGCCGTCGTACCGGCGGTCTACTCTGGAGAATTTGAAGACGCCAGGCAGGCGGAAATGGACGCTCTGATCAATACCGCAGTAAGCGCTGTCAAGGCTGCGGGCGCGGAGGCAAGTGGTGAAGCCTACACAGGCACTGTTGTCAATACGATCAATGAGCTCCTGCTTGACGGAGACATCCTCGTCATTGCCAGCCACGGTCGAAAAGGCATACCTCGCTGGGTCCTTGGCAGCACGGCAATGAAGCTCATTCAGTCGGGCACCGCACCAATTGTTGTTGTCACCAGAGACTATCTGGAAGAAGAGGACTCAGACTCATCAGCAAGCTGATCATTCGCGACCGAAGAAGAGGAGTGTGCAATGACCAGACTTCAGCTAGCTCGAGAGCAACAGAATCTGACGATCGACGATCTGGCTGCGGTAGCCCAGGTCGATGCGCAAACCATCGAACTGATCGAATCGGGCGAGGAACGTGCGTCCTTCACCACCTCATTGAAGCTGGCGCGCGCGCTCGGTGTCGATATCAACTCGATTGCCGAGTTCAGAATAGCGATGGGCGGGCCGCTAGGCCCCTCAGTACAGCCTCTGCTGGGCCCGAAGGTGGGTCCCTGACAGCGAATGTCCCACCAGTCTAAGGAGCTCCCTCGATCAATCGTCCGACCGTGGTGTTGCTCTCTGATGATTTCAGACAGGAATCAATTGGCCTCACGCGTTGATTCGCTGGTGTCGTCATCCGAGGACGTTTCCTCCGATTCGTCGCTGTCAATCTCCTGAGGCTTTGATCGCAGCTCGGACGGTTCTCTGCGGCTCGGCACCCCATAAGTTGGTTCGCCGCGTTGATTTGCCAGGCGTCGCTCCAGCTGCCGTTTCACATCACCGACCGCCGCCTTCACGGCCACGTCGGAAGACGGACCCTCCTGGTGGCTAACCAGATGGCCCCCCAGAGGGCCCAGCGCCAGCCTCAGGTCAACGCGCACACCTCTGGGAGACGCTTCATTCGTGATCGCCATCTCGAGTCTGGGACTCGGGAACTTGGCAACCCTTCGATCGAGCGACTGGATATGGCGCTGAATCCGCTCTTTTTCCAGCGGAGTAAGCGTCACGCCGCGATGGTGAAATTGCACCTCCATCGCCATCTTCATCTCCTTTCGGGAAACTGCTCGCGCGTCTAAGGAAACAATAGCGCGAAACCCGCTTACACGTGCGTTGGCGGTCAGTCTTGACGTTGGCGGTTGCTGAACTCGGCAAAACGTCCCAACCGTTCCAAAACACGTGCATGCACACTCCCATCGGGAAATCGGCCGTCAGCATCTCGTTCTCCTGCAGGCACTCCCGTGAGGAGCTCGATACCTTCATCGATCGTCTCGACCGACCATAGGTTGAACGATCCCTGAGTGACCGCCGCAGCCACATCAGACCGAACCATCAGGTTTTTCACGTTCGCTGCCGGGACAAGTACGCCTTGTTCGCCGGACAGTCCCCGCTGCTGACAGATGTCAAAGTACCCCTCGATCTTTTTGGTCACCCCGCCAACCGCCTGGACCCTCCCGAACTGGTCGACCGACCCCGTCACGGCAATTGCCTGCTTCAATGGGAGTCCTGACAGCGCCGACAAGAGAGCATAGAGTTCGGTCGACGACGCCGAGTCGCCGTCGATCGGCCCATACATCTGTTCGAACGTCACAGTCGCGTTCAGCGATAGCGGGCCAGACTCCCCATACTTCCCGGAGAGGTCGCCGCTCAGTGTCAGCACGCCTTTCGAATGAATCGGCCCTGACAACTCGATCGCTCGCTCGACACTTTGCACACTGCCCCGGCCAGGGGCAACGGTTGCGGTGATCCGCGAAGGCCTCCCGAAGGCATAATCACCGAGATCGATTACCGAAAGACCATTCACCTGTCCCACCACCTCACCGTCGGTGGCAATACCAACAGTCCGGTCCAGGATGAGTTCTTCATATCGGGTCTGAGTCAAGTTCGACCGGTACGTCCGCGCTTCCAGCGCGCGTTCAACGTCCTCAGCCATGACTGGATCATGACCGGCCTTCCCGGCCCAGTGACTCGCTTCGATCACTAGGTTGGTAATATCCAGAAAACGCGTGGTCAGTTTCTTCTGGTGTTCGAGCTGACGGGCACCGAATTCGACAACGCTCGCAACTGCTGCAGCACTGAAATGAATGAGCTTTCGGTCCCGCACCTGCCGTGAGATGAACGCCGCATAGTCGGCAATGTGCTCCTCGTTCCAGGTCATCTCTGATGCAAAATCCGCACGGACTGCGAACAATTCAGCAAACTCAGGATCCGCCTGAATCAGCACCTGGTACAGCGACCAGGGCCCTATCGCAATGACCTTCACGTTCAGCGGAATCGGCTCCGGCCGTAGCCGACCAGCGACGGCCAGCGACGGCCAGCGCAGCATTGTCGAGAACCGTATCGATCGCAATCTCACCGCAGTTCAAGGCGCGTTTCAGCATGTCCCATGCCATCGGGTTCCGCAGAATATCCACCATATCGACGATGAGATACCCACCATTTGCACGATGGAGCGCACCAGCCTTGATCTCTCTGAAATCGGTGACCAGCGTTCCCATAGTAGGGCGATACTCGATTCGCCCCTGCAAATTCGACAAGGTCGGGTTGCGCTCGAAAACGACCGGCGCTCCGTCTGTTTCCCCATGATCGACCAGGACATTCACCTGGTACCTGGCGAGATGCTCTGATCGCGGAGCCGTCGAAACGGAACCGCGGTTTACGCCGCTTTGAGACTCATCCGATGGAAAGAAATCGGCAAGATGGTCCGGAAGGCCCTTCTGTAAATCCGAGAGGTACTGAACAATCTCAACATTGAAGCGATACTCGTCCGCTACGTCAGCGAAGAGCGGGTCGGTCAAGAACGCCATCACTTCCCGCTCGAGCTGCCGCAGCTGCTCGACAGATTCACGTTCAAGAACGCGGATTTCCCGCATGGTTGAAACCAGCTCGGCCTGCAGCTCCTCGCTCCGTTTCACCAGATCAGCCCGCTCCTCGTCGGTGAGCTTGGCCAGCGAGCTGCTATCCATT
>JBGTJM010000217.1:0-5907 GCA_041745115.1 Thermomicrobiales bacterium | reverse complement strand
CGCTGCTTTGGTGATCCGCCACTGGAGCCAAATGCGACCATATGCGAGGACAGGATTGACGCGCCTGCGCTCGTGCCGGCCACCGCGACTCCATCAACATTGCGCCTGAGAATGCAACTCATCGCCCGGGTTCCGCCCATGATGGTCGAGAGGCGCATCTGATTTCCGCCGGTCAGGAAGATCCCTGATGCCGATTCGATCAGCCCTACTACTCGGTCGTCGTTGGCGTCGGCCCGATCGGAAATGTAGGCGACGTCTGCCGATTGCACACCGAGGCCCAGAAATATGGCCTTATACCGCTCGCCGGCCGATTCGATGGATGAGGCAGTTGGGACGATCGTGATCCTGGCATTTGGACCACCAGCAAGGTCAATGAATCTCGAAAGGATGAGCTTGTCTTTGAACTTATCCTCTGCACCGCCAATTGCGAGAATTGGGCCCCGCGAGGCCAGGTGCGAAGTCTCCGATCTCCGATCTGCAGTTGAAACGGCGGCTTCAACAATTGCCATTCCGTGCGGTTCCAAAACGTTTTTCCCTGTTGAACCTTCGAGGACGGCAAAAACTCAAAACCACTGACCGGGTTCCTCCGGCTTACGGTTGCCGGAATGTAGCCTCTGCCGGTTGCTGGCGTCAATGGCATACCCATGCGCGAACGTTGCCTAGGTGACTTTGAGAACCTGTGATGCGACGTCCTCCAGCACTGAAAACTGGGATGGATCGGGAGCATCGACGATGAATTCATCGATCCCTACTTCACTGTACTTGCCGACCATGTCAGTGAATGCGTCGACAGATGACCAGGGGTCGCGATCCAAAAGGGATGCCCATCCATACAGTGATCTCGTGATTTCGGCTGGGTTTCGGTCAATTCTTTCACAGTGCTCATCGAGGATGGTGTTGCGGATCCGGATCTCCTCGACCGTCCCATGTGAGTTCCAGCGGTCGGCGTACTCCGCAACGATTTCAAGCATGCGGGGACCATGGGCGCCGAGTGTCAGTGGTGGCCTTGGGTTTTGCAGTGGTCGGGGGCGAGAGGGTGCCTGCTGCAACGTGTAGTGATTACCCGAATAGTCGACGGTGTCGTTTCGCAACAGCAGGTCGACAATCTCGACTGCTTCACGAAACCGGGAAACGAGCTCGGGTGGTTCTGGAAATGGTATGCCAAACGCCCGGTGCTCAGGTTCATACCAGCCAGCGCCCAACCCGACTTCCAGCCTGCCGTTCGAAACGTGGTCGATGGTGGTTGACATTGCTGCTACGAGTGCCGGATGACGGAAGGTGTTGCAGGAAACGAGTACTCCAATCCGGGCGGAGTTCGTTTCTGCAGCAAGTGCGGCAAGGAGTGTCCAGCCCTCGAAATACGGACCATCGGGACGGGAGGGTTGCATGTAATGGTCGCAATCCCACAAGCTTTCGAATCCCAGAGACTCGAAGTAGGTCCAGCGGTCTTTTGTCTCGGCCCAGGAGAGGTTCTGATCTGTACAGAGACCGAAATGGAGTGGGCGGTGGTCCGGTGATGTCATGTTGTCTCTCTTCGGTTTGGCGACCACAATTGTCGCGGACGTTGAAGGCCGAAGGCCGACTCGACACTGGCCCCGGAAAGTTGAACTGATTCATTATGACGTCATCTCCAAATCCTCTGGCAAACCTCCTTTCTCAGTCAACCGTGGTCGCTGATGGCGCCATGGGAACGATGCTTTACTCGGCGGGTGTGCCGTTCGACGATTGCTTTGACGCATTGAATCTGACAAACCCTGCCCTTGTGGGATCCGTGCACCGGGCGTACCTGGTTGCCGGAGCGCACATTATCGAAACCAATTCGTTCGGAGCCAATCGCTTCAAACTCGCTCATTTTGGCCTTGCCGATCAAGTGAAAGGCATCAATCGGGCTGCTGCCAGAATTGCCAGAGAACAACGAGAAGTTGCCGGGAAAGCGGTTCTTGTGGCGGGAGCAGTCGGACCGACAGGTGTATCGGTTGAGCCGATCGGTCGTTACAAAGCCGACGACGTGAGAGCAGCGTTTCTGGAGCAGATCGAAGCGCTACACGAGGCCGGGGTCGACTTGCTCACGATAGAAACCATGCCGAGCGTCAGCGAAGCCAGCATCGCGATCAAAGCCGCGAAGGAAACGACTGATTTGCCGATTGTGGCGATGCTAACGTTCGCGGAGGACGGGCGGACACTTGCCGGAGATGAGCCTGCGATGGCGCTGAACCAGCTGGTCGCTCTGGGGGTCGACGTTATCGGTGCGAATTGCTCAGTAGGGCCGCAGCGACTGTTGCAGGTGATGGAGCGGTTTCTGGAGGAGCAGACGCGGATTGGAACCGACGTGCCCCTTGCCTGCCTTCCAAATGCGGGATGGCCAACGCAGGTCGCCGGGAGGGTTATCTACGCCAGTTCGCCAGATTATTTCGGGACATTTGCATCCTCGGCGGCAGCCCTTGGTATCCGTCTGATTGGAGGCTGCTGCGGTACGACCCCGGGACACACCGAATCGATGGTGAATGCGCTGGCAAATGTGCATCAGCAGGAGAGCCAGGAATCGACGCGGATCGAGGTCCAGCCAATTGTCGAAGGCCGGTCGTTCCCCGATCAGGATCAGGACATGCCGGATACGTTTCGCTCTCAGCTAGGGCGAAAGTTTGTGGTGGCCGTGGAGATCGATCCACCCAAGGGCCTGAGCGAGGAAAAGGCTCTGGGCGGGGCAAGACTATTGCACGAGGCTGGGGTTGATGCGATCAATGTTGCTGATTCGCCAATGGCGAGAGTGCGGATGAGTGCGCTGACGCTTTGCATGCTCATTCACAATCGGGTCGGTGTGGAATCGATTGTGCACTTCACGACGCGAGATCGGTCCCTGATGGGAATCCAGTCAGAGCTCCTAGGAGCGCATGCCGCCGGGGTGCGCTCGATTCTCGCGTTGACGGGTGATCCACCGGCACTCGGGGCGTATCCGGGGTCTTCAGGTGTGTACGACATCAACTCTCTCGGCCTGATCAAGCTGCTGACGAATATGAACGAGGGATTTGACTCCGTGGGATCACCAATTGGTGGCAAAGCGAACTTTCTGATCGGGTGCGCGGTCGATCCGACCAGAAGCGATCTTGTGCTGGAGGCTGAGAGGCTTCACGAAAAGATCGAGTCTGGCGCTCACTTTGTGATGACACAGCCGATCTTCGACCCTGAGGTCTGGGCCCAGTTCCTGAGCGTTTTCGGTGATCGGGTGCCGGTGCCGCTGTTGATCGGGGTGTTGCCTCTGCAGAGTGCGAGGCATGCCGAGTTTCTGCACAACGAGGTGCCTGGCATCACCCTCACTTCCGGGGCACGAAAGCGAATGCACGACGCAGGAGCATCGGGGCGAGCTGAGGGAGTGGCAATGGCGCAGGAACTGCTGCTCGATCTCAAGCCGGTCGCTGAGGGCGTGTATCTGATGCCATCCTTCGGGCGATACGAGGTTGCTGCTGAAGTGCTCGAAGTCTTGACGTGAATGTTGATTGCCAGGCAAATTGCCGGCCAATTACAGGCATGGTAGACTCCGGAGGTTGTGGCCGCTCAGCGGTCTTCTTTATTGTGCAACGAGCCTGCCAAGGCGTTTGCTGAGAGATAGCCTGGCTGCTACTTAGCCCGAATAGCGGAATAAACGCAGGGATTTTGAAATCATGTCAATGACGTTAGTTCAGTCAGTTGAGGCAGAGCAATTAAAGGGTGATGTACCTGCCTTTGGTCCGGGAGATAATGTTCGCGTTCACGTCAAGGTGGTCGAAGGTACCCGCGAGCGCATTCAGGTCTTCGAAGGAGTAGTGATCCGGCGGCGTGCTGGCGGGGCAAATGAGAACTTCACGGTTCGGCGCTCCGCATCCCATGGGATCGGCGTGGAGCGGACATTTCTGATTCACTCTCCGAGAATCGATCGCATCGAAGTCGTTAGAACCGGACGAGTGCGACGCGCGAGGCTGTATTTTCTTCGTGGCCGCACTGGCCGCGCAGCACGAATCAGGGAACGGCGGAGACCAGCTGGTTCGCTGTCATTGAGGGGAGCCGGTGCAGCGAAGTCTGCCCCAGTTGTGGCTCCTGTCGAAGACGTCGCCACGCTGGCAACAGATGAGTCTCAGTCTGATGTCGAAGAGCAGGTGCTGGATGCTGAGACAACGGCAGTTGAGGCGGACATCACCGAGGCTGCTGAAGTATCCGAGGATGCAGACGCAACTGTCGGTGACGGGGCCGAAAGCGAGAAAGCGTCATAGCATCGGCTCACGTCTAGCATGCTTTTGCGGGGAGCACGAACAGCGTGCTCCCTTCGCTTTTCAGGAGCAGCGCTTTGCCGAACGCTGGTTGCGCACCTGCAACGTTCGAGACGGGATTGTCCAGGCATGGGTACGAGCTCATCGGGGGCGTCGATGAGGCTGGGCGAGGAGCACTTGCTGGACCGCTGGTAGCTGCCGCAGTGCTCTGTCGCAATGGGGCCACCATTCACCGGCTACAGGAATCTGCGACATCAGCACTGATGCGTGACTCTAAGACCCTTTCGGCGGGCCAGCGTCTCGTGGCGTGCGAGGTCATTCGGGATCTGGCCGATGGACATTCGGTTGGCATTGTGAGTGCTGCGGAAATCGACGACGCGGGTATATCTGCGGCGAATCGGATGGCCATGGAGCGAGCAGTCGCTGGACTGCATTTCGTGCCTGAGTTTCTGATGATCGACGCGATGACGATCGATTCAGCTATCCCTCAATGCGGCCTGATCGACGGAGACGCAAAGTCGATCCTGATTGCTGCCGCTTCGATTCTGGCCAAAGTAACGCGTGACTCGGTGATGGAAGCGCACGAGCAGAAATTCAGGCACTTCTCGTTTTCGAGGCATCGTGGGTACGGAACGGCAACTCATCTCGATGAATTGGCACGGTCCGGACCATGCGAGATACACCGAATGAGCTTCGCTCCTGTGCGCCGCTACCACCAGCGACCATGACTAGCACTCGAAAGCGTACCGGGGATACCGGTGAGCACTTTGCAAGAGTGTTTCTGGAACGCAAGGGAATGCTCCACGTAGGGTCGAACTGGAGATGCGCGGCTGGTGAGATCGATCTGGTGATGGTCGATGACGATATTCTTGTCTTTGTCGAGGTGAAAACCCGGCGCTCTGAAAATGCTGGAGCTGCTGAGGAGTCAGTGTCTGAAGCAAAGGCAACTCGACTGCTTTCAGCGGGCGAGTGGTATGTGTCGGAGCATCCCGAGTTCGAAGCGACGACGTGGCGAATAGACCTCGTGGCAATCACAATGGGCAGGTATGAAGAAATCGTCCGCGTATCGCACTTCGAAAACGCTATTGCAACTGGATAGAGTCGAACAATGCCTACTCAACTGCCTGGTTTAACCCGTGACGACCATCGAACGATCAAAAGCGCTGCGGCGTCACAGAGCGCTGCGATGGTCGATTTTGCGCGGCGGCTGATACGGACCGAAAGCCTTTCGGGTCACGAAGAAGCAGCAGCCACGCTCGTCAAGGATGAACTCGAGACCATCGGTATGGATGATGTATGGATCGACGGGGCCGGCAACGTCGTTGCAGTCCTTCAGGGAGCGTCCGGCGGACGATCAATGCACTTCAACACGCACCTGGATCATGTGTCAGCGGGTGATCATTCTCTTTGGCGCGACCCTCCATTCGAGGCGGTTCTGCGCGATGGCGTGATCTACGGTCGTGGTGCCTCGGACGTGAAGGGTGCGATGGCAGCGCAGGTTTATGGTGTTGCGGCTATTCGCTCGCTGGGATGGGTGCCACCTGGAGACATCTACTTTGCGGGTGTCGTTCTCGAGGAGGTCGGAGGTTTTGGCAGCGCTTTTTTCGCGAAACAGACGCCGACCGATATCGCCGTGATTGGAGAGGCGACGTCCAACGAACTGCGG
>JBGTJM010000216.1:0-4386 GCA_041745115.1 Thermomicrobiales bacterium | reverse complement strand
TGGAAGACCCCTCAACCCGTTGTGCAGCGATCCCCGTCATTTCAGCCGCACTCGCGGATCGATCAGCGTGTATGCCACATCGACAAGCAGGTTGATCAGGAGAATGACCGACGACAGCAGCACCACGCACGAGACGATCAGTGGCAAATCCCGCCGTTCGATCGCCTGGATCAGCAGGAAACCAATCCCCGGCCAGCCGAACACCGTTTCGATCACAACCGCGCCGCTCAGCAGTGCAGCCACTTCGTCCCCACCCAGCGTAATCGCCGGAATCGCCGCGTTTTTCAACGCGTGACCCGTCACCACCACCCGCTCTCGCAACCCCTTCGATCGCGCGGTCGTCACATACCCTTGCCGCATCTGTTGCACCAGCGAATCTCGCAGTACCTGACTCAGCCGCCCAATCGGCCTCGCCGCCAGCGCCAGCGCGGGCAGCACAACGTACTCCGGCCCCCCGAACCCTGACGTCGGAAGCCAGCCCAGCTCAACGGAAAACAGCAGGATCAGCATCAACCCGAGCCAGAAGTCAGCCGTCGAAATGCCCCCAAGCGCAATGACGGTCGCGATCCGGTCGATCGACGATCCCGGCTTCAACGCCGACACAACACCGATGATCACCGCGATCGGTATCGCGATCAGAAAGGTCACAGACGTCAGATAAAGCGTGTTTGGCAGCCGGTCCAGCGCAACATCGAACGCCGGCACCCGCTGCCAGATCGACTCGCCAAAGTCCCCTTGAGCAGCATTCGCCATGTATCGGCCAAACCGCTCCAGCAGGGGATCGTTCAGCCCCAGGCGCTCGCGCAGTGCATCTGCCTGCTCCTCCGTCGCCTCTGGTCTCAGCATCAGGCGGGCCGGATCACCAAGCAGGTTCGTCACGAAAAAGACGATGATCACGAGTCCCACGAGCACGAACATCGCGTAGATCAGTCGCCGAATCAGGAAAGCTGCCATTCCATTGGTCCCTGGCGCATCGCCCAATCAGGCGCAGAACGACTCGTCTTCCGAGAAAGCTAGGATAAGGGTTTGAGGCAATGCCTGGACGACAATCCCCCGCTCTTTGCAGAGAGAGGGATTGACAGACTACTTAGTTTCGGGTGGAGGAGCCGCTGCTTCAGGATGCGAGCGACATTTCCTTCAGGAGCATGAACCCGTCCAGTCTCGGTTCCCAGCTCAGCTCAGTAGCCGTGCCGTACAGAAAAGCGAGGTGCAGGATCGGGATGATCGAGTAGCCCTCCGCAAAACGTCGCGTCACCTCCGCAAACGCCGCGGCCCGCTCCTCACCGGTCAGGGGATTCGCCGCATCGATCAGCGCGTCGACTTCAGGGTCGCAATACGATGCCACTCCACCATCGCATCGGTACCACGCGGCCGCCGTCAGCCCGACGTCCATCATCTCGTTCCCATGCGAGAGCGTGCCGATCCAGCCGCGCTCCGGTGGAATCTGGTCGTACGGCATGATGAACTGTTCCTGATAGGCCGCGTGCTCGATGAGCTCCGCGGTGACATTCAGTCCCACTTCATTCAGCGCACCGGCCACATACTGACCGAGCTCCTCGGCCCGCAGATACGATCCTCGCCGCACCGCCACCACGAGTGGAGCCGCGATGTCCACACCATCGGCTGCGGCCTCCTCGATGAGCGCGACCGAAAGCTCCGGATCGAACGGCGTCGGCTCGATATCTTCGTTGTACCCGGCAGCAGAAGGTCCGACGATCTGCGTCGCCACTTCTCCACTGCCGAAGAGTGACGAAACAACCTGCTCCTTGTCGATGGCGTGCGCGATCGCCTGCCGAATCCGGATGTCACCGAGCACCGGGTTGGGCGTATCGAGACGCAATGGCACTGTCTCCACGCTGATCGCTTCCTTGCATACCGGCGCTGACGCGCACTCCTCTGGCGCCAGAAATCGCGCGATATGCACCTCTCCCGCCGCCACCTGAGCGCCTCGTACGGCAGACTCGGTTCGCCACACATACTCCACGTCTTTGATACTGGCTGCGCCGAGAGCGTCATCTGCGCCGTTGCCCCACCAGTCCGGAAACGCCGTAAGCACAATCCGTTCGCCCCGCGCCCACTCCACCAGCTGGTACGGACCAGTACCGTTTGGCTGATCCACCAGTGTGTCCGGCGCTTCCTCGATCTGCCGCTGGCTCGGAATTGGCGCGAAATAGAGCACCGCTGGCAGCAATGGATCAGGCTCAGTTGTCTGCACGTCGAGCGTGTACTCATCGACCGCGGCCGCCGTAATCTGGGAACCCATGAACTGGGCGATATCGAACGCATTCTCCGGCGACCACGTGTAGTTCACGCCAAACGCCACACCTTCAGCGTTCACGGGATCACCGCTGTGAAAAGTGACCCCTTCCCTCAGCGTGAATCGAATCGTGCGGTCGTCCAGCCATTCCCAACCAGTTGCAAGTTCTCCTACCAGCTCGTTGGTCACCGGATCGCGATTCAGGAGTGCCTCGTGCGTGTTCCGCAGCACTGGGTAACCGTCGATGCTGAACGCGTTCCACCACTCCAGCGTGGACGGCTCTGCCGCCAGTGAAATCACGATGTTGCCGCTCGGCTCTATTGCCTGAGCGGCCACCAGTCGTTTTGCCGCCGGAACCAGCGTCACCCCTGCGCCGGCCGCGAACGCCGCCGTCGTCTTCAACAGATCCCGCCGAGAAAGACCCATCCGCGCCGCAATCAGCAACCCCCGCTCCGACAGCGCCGCATCTCGATATGACATGATTCGAGCATCCCTTCCTGATCGTCACCAACACAGTCTTTAGCCCGTCCAGCGTTGCACTCGTCGACGAGCGGGCAACCTGAACAACCCAACCTCAGCGGGCCCGGACAATTATCCGGTCGCTAATTCCAATGATTCTTCCATTCTGGATCAACTTTGTCAACAATTTCGGCGGCCTTCTCGTCCACCTCGCCAGCTCCCCGTCATGCTGAGCCAAACGAAGCTTCTCCTGCCCCAGCAGCCCCCGCTGCACAATGTCAGCCGTAGGGGCGGGACCTGTGCTCGCCAGTGGAGCCCAACTCGACTATTCCCGAAGCGCACGCCCGCCACCACCAACCATCCGTCCTGCTGAGCAAAGCGAAGCATCTCCTGCCGCCGCAGTCCCCCGCCACCCAATTCCTCGAAGTCGTGTCCAGTGCTGCGCTATCCCCAATCTTGAACCCGCTCCCTCCAACCGCTTGCCCCAACGCGCTAAACTCCACCGATCAACCCAGCCGAACCCTTCTGCCACGCATCGTCATCAACGAACGAGGCTCGCCAGCAAAGAAACCCATGCCAGAAACCACCGACACCACCCCTTCCGAAACCGAAACCCGCCCTGCGCCCAAGCGCGCCCGCTACCTCATCCCAGTCGCCATTTTCACAATCTTCACCGTCATCCTCTTCGCCGCCTCCTTGCTCGCCCTTCCATGGGCCAGATCAGTTGACCTCGCAGGCAGACTCTGGGACTTCGGCGGTTCCGAGGGGTCGGCTCTTAGCGACGCCGAACGCGCGGCCCGAATCGAAGCACGCGTTCAGGCATCCATCGCCCTCGCCCAGCTTCTCTCAGTTGTCGCCCTATTGATCGCCGGGACAGCCGCATTTCTCAACTTTCGTCAAGCCCAGGACGAGGCACGACAGACCCAGGAAAACACCCAGGAGCAATTCCGACACGCGCAGGAGCAGGCCCAGCGAGCCCAGCAAAACGCCCAGAATCAGTTCGATCTCGCCGCTCGCGGTCAGGTCACCGAGCGCTTCAGCAAAGCCATCGAGCAACTTGGCTCCGTCAATCCCAAAGGAGAACCAGCCTGGGAGATCCGCCTCGGCGCCATCTACGCCCTCGAACAGATCTGCAAGGACCACCCCGACGACTACTACGGCCCCGTCATGGAAGTCCTCACTGCCTACGTCCGCGGCCATGCCCCGGCCAGAGCCCTCGATCCCGCACCTACCGGTGACCGTGCCGCACTCGAAGAGTGGCTCTCATCACTCGAGCCACCGTCGATCGAAATCCAGGCCATCCTCACCGTCATCGGCCGCCGCCAACCAGACATCCGAGAACGGACCAACATCAGAATAGATCTATCCCGAGCAAATCTGCGCCATGCCCAGTTGCAGGTTGCGCACCTGGAGGGCGCGGACCTGATGCGGGCGCACCTGGAGGGCGCAGCCCTGAGCGGGGCGCACCTGCACGCCGCAGACCTGAGCGAGGCCCACCTGGAGGGCGCGGTCCTGTACGGGGCGCACCTGGAGCGCGCGGCGCACCGGCCTCCCGGACGAGAGCGCACGGGGTTATTCGGCGCCGGTCCAACTCGTGCTGTTCGACCCGCGCGACAGCGACCACCTCTTCGCGTTCGCAGGGAGCCGTCGGCAGTGGGCCGAAGACGCGG
>JBGTJM010000215.1:0-3522 GCA_041745115.1 Thermomicrobiales bacterium | reverse complement strand
AAGAGGCCCGTAGTTACAGGCCGTTTCCGGAAACCAGATTGCCGAGATCAACACGAGAGCATTGACTCCTGTGCTGCGGAAGCCGGGCTGCATCGAATCTTCAGTTTTCGAGTAGACAAAGGCATCGCCAGCGGACAGTTCGCCAGATGTTCCCGGTGGTACGGTTTCTGGCTCACCGTCGTCGCGCAACAGCTGCACGTTGCCCTGCGATACGAA
This sequence comes from Thermomicrobiales bacterium, assembly GCA_041745115.1. Lineage (GTDB taxonomy): Bacteria > Chloroflexota > Chloroflexia > Thermomicrobiales > UBA6265 > JAHBVL01. Next base: position 3,306 of record JBGTJM010000215.1, on the reverse strand, counting down.
CGAGAGCCTGCCAGACTCGATCGTTGCCGCTATCTTCGACGGAGTTCCACACCGCTGAGGCTGAGTGAGCCATGCACCTTGCGGCACAACCGTTCGGTTTATCACGAATGTCGAATCACTCGAACGATCGATGGCGTTCGCATCGAACGCGTACTCGAGAAGTGTCGTTCGTCCGACGCCGAGTGAATTCACCTCAACTGAGTCTGGTGCGATTTCCTCTTCATCGTACCGATAAACGACGGTCACGATCTCCAATGGCTCGCTCTCCGGATTGGAAAACTGCCATTCCTTGCCTTCGATCTCCCAGGTCGATAAGATTTCGTTCCAGACATCGCCCTGGGTGTACATCGAAATGTCTTCTGCTTCCGCATCGATTTGGGCAGCCTGATTCAATGCGTCTGGCACACGCTGGACAGCCATGGTTCCCTCATCGACGGCCGTAGACCGCCGGATGTCCTGGTCGGTGGGCAACAGACCAGCAAGTTCACCTTCGGCAGCTGTCAAGGTCGTCAAAGGTGCAACCATCGCTCGCTCAAAAGTGATTCGGATCGGCTTTTCGAAATCGATGTTGGGTACAGAGAGAAACGACCCGCTCCATTGCCAGCCGGGATTCGACGGAACCGTTTCGCAACTGTTTCCCAGCCACCAATCTGCTTCAATGCTGACTACGGGTACGTCGCCAAGGTTTCGTTTTCCGGTAAATGTTTCACTCGAGTCATTCAAATAGACCCAGTAGTCACCAGGGTTCACCTCCGCATTCACACCGGCTCGGACAGCATCGACGCTTCCGTCTGCCCGGTAAATCTCGAACGGTCCTGTTGTCTCCAGCGAAAGGACGCCCGACTCGATGAAGCCGATGATGAGCTTTGGCGCTAGCGGGCAACCCATTGGTGTGTCTCGCCATGCTTCACCAGGATCGAGACTGTATTTCGCTATCGCGGTGGAATTCTTCCTGTTTTCGATCAGGGACCCTGGGGGCAGCAGATGATCGAGAATTGGCTCGATCTGGACTGCTTTTGGCGTTTCAGTTGGGGCCGGGATCACTATTGGAGTCGAGTCATCAGACGACGTCCAGATCACGAGACCAGCGATGATCACAAGGACGGCCACGATTGCGGCTGCTACTCCCAGTTGAGTCGACATTCGGTGTCTCCGATGTCGCGAGGAATCAACTTCCGGTTGAGCAGGGAGAACTGGCCAACTGCCCCGCACGACATTCGAAAATGTGGACGCCGATTCACGAGGCGATCCCGCGCCGACTTCCGCTCCGACAGTAACCCCAATCAGCTGTTCCAGAAGATCTGAAGCGAACTGTTCATCAACCGGTGCCGGAACATCCCACTCATGGACTTGTCGAACTGTGGCGGCGAGCTCCCTGCCCAGCTCTGGCCGTGCAATGGTGATCGTTCCGATGGAGACCAGTGAATCCCAGTACCCACTCAGCTGCTCCATCGCCTGTTCATCGTTTTCTGAAAAGCGTCTAAACATCACGGGCTCCTTCCGCGGCGACCGTGACGCCAAGCAATGTTCTCAATTTCGCCACTGCCCTGAACTGGGCAACATCGACTGTGCGCGCTCTGCAACCCAGCACTTCACCGATCTCTGGTCCACTCAAGCCCGCGAGGCGCAATTCAACAACCTGCCGTTGTCGTTCGGGAAGTTGTGCGATTGCTTGGCGCAATGTGCGACTCCTGTCCGCATCAACTGCCAAATCCTCCGGTAATGGACTGTGGTCGGTCAGCTCAGAATCCAGTTCGAGCGTCTCTGTTGGCCGCGCAGCCCGGTATTGGTCGATGACCACGTTGTGAGCAATTCTGAAGAGCCATGCCCTGAATGAGCCGCCATTTCCATTGAATCTCGGTAGTCCGGCCAAAGCCTGAACAAAGATCTGGCTTGTGGCATCTTCGGCTGCCTCCCGAGAGCCAAGACGGCGAAAACAGTACTGATACACAGGCTTCAGGTAGCGACCATAGAGTTCAGCAAAAGCGCCAGGGTCTTGTTTGGCACGCTCGACAGACGCAAGATCAGACCTGCCAGTCTCATCTGAGACATCGACCGCTGATGATTGCGGCAAAGGAAACGATATCGACATCGTGCGCTTCCTGATCCGGTAGCAAGTCCTACCCAGTACTAACGTGGAAGGGTTGGAATCCTTACATCGGGTGAAACATCAAGCCGGCTCTCGGCCCGGTGTTCCCGGTATTCAACCGCTATTGCGTCCTACGCCGTTGCGCATTCTGTTCCGTGTGCAAGGTCACTTTAGCCCTGTTTCACTGCCCGGGAAAGAGGTCTACAATGCGGGTTCGCGGCTGGAGGGCTTGACTGTATGCATATTGGATTCGCATCACTGGTCGGATTAGAACCGTTGCCCTTGCCGGAAGTCGTGCAATGGGCGGCAGCGCATGATTTCGATTCTCTGGAGATCAACACAGGACCCGGCTATCCGCCGACTGATGCATCTGGCCTTCCGGGACATCTTGATGTGAGATCGATTCTCTCCGACGGACCGGACAAAACCCTCGCGTTGTTTACCGACCATAGCATCTCGATTGCCGCACTGGCCCCAATGATCAACCTGCTCACGCGGGATGCGTCTCTGCAGCAGCGGCGTGTCGCCGAAATGCAAATAACCATCGAGGCGACTGCGGCGCTCGGATGTGACACCGTCGTGACCTTTGCCGGTTCAGGCGACGGGATGCACTTCTATGGGCTTCCGGGGGTTGGCGACGGGCATGAATCGAATCGCGTGAGAGACAACCTGGATCGTTTTGCCTATGTCTATGGTCCACTGGCGGAGTTCGCCGAACGTCTTGGCGTGCGAATCGCATTCGAAACCGCTGGCCGAGGTGGTGGCGAGGGAAATATCGCCCACAACCCTGAGCTCTGGGACGCCATGTTCGAGGCGATCCCGTCACCTGCAATCGGGTTGAGCTTTGATCCTTCACATCTGGTGTGGTTACACATTCCAGACATCACCGGACTGATTCGGCAATACGCGCACCGTATTTACCATTTCGACGGCAAAGACTGTGAAATACGTTCCTACCGACTCGCCAGGCAAGGCATCCTCGGCAGTTCGTGGTGGCGATACCGGCTGCCCGGCCAGGGCGACCTCGACTGGCCATCGATCATCTCGGCGCTCCGGGAAGTTGGCTACAGCGGCTCGATCACGATCGAGCAGGAAGATCCTGTATGCCCGGGCTACGACGGCGTGAACATCGCTGGCGATTTCTTGCGAAACGCAGTTTCTGGCTGAAGCCTCAGTCTGCATGACGGTTCAAATAGAGTCCGCGCGGGCGTGCCGAC
>JBGTJM010000214.1:0-5989 GCA_041745115.1 Thermomicrobiales bacterium | reverse complement strand
TGGAGGGACGCCACGGCGTATGCGACCTGGGCCGGCGTGCGATTGCCGACGGAGCCTGAGTGGGAAAAGGCCGCAGCGGGCGACGACCCTCGACCGCGCATTTTTCCGTGGGGAGACGAGCCACCAGCAGGATGTCACGTCGACATCGGGAGACAGGATGAGGAGCCCGGCACGTCTGCGGTTGGACGATTTCCGGCTGGTGCAACTCCTCACGGCGTCCTCGACATGGCTGGAAATGTCTGGGAGTGGGTCCACTCCAGGTACGGCCCGTATCCTTACGACAGCGGTGATGGGCGGGAGGCCGATGGTGCTACTGGGGCACTGGTCTTGCGCGGTGGATCATTCAGGAGTCCGAGTGATGCGTTTGTCCGATGCGCGATGCGGAGCCTCAGCTTCGAAACGCGGCGCCGCGAGCACATTGGGTTTCGGGTGGCGCGGGATGTTTGAACTTCTCGATCACGGCCCGGGGAAATCGCGAACAGTAGTCTGCAGGGCGTGGCGGGGTCGCCAGTTAATGCGAGGATTATTCTCACATTGACTTGCGGTTGATCGAAAAAATCTGGAACTGAGCGAGAAAGTCGGAGGGTCATGGCGCGAATTACGATTCTGGGTGGAGGGAATACGGCATTCAGCATGGCCGCCAGACTGGGTCTCGAAGGACACGAGGTTCTGCTGTGGGAGCATCCCGATTTTGCCACGACCATTGACCCTATCCGGGAGAGCTTGACGATCCAGCTGAACGCTGCCGAGCATTCCGGTTTGGCGAAGCTGGCGGGTGTCACTACCAATGCGGCCGAAGCCCTGTCATGGTCGGACGTGCTGCTTTGCTCGGTGCCTTCTTATGCTCACCGCGCATTCGCAGATCAGCTGATTCCACACCTGCAAGCCCGCCATTTGCTTGTTCTTCTGCCAGGAAACCTCGGATCGCTGGCGTTCGTCAGCCAGATTCGGAAGGCTGGTGGCGCGGATGTGGTCATTGCCGAGTCCGATACCGCTCCCTACGTCTGCCGCAAGACAGGTCCGGCTGAAGCGACCATTTGGGGAACGGTAACCCGGCTGGGTATCGGCGTGTTTCCAGCGTCGCAGACCTCCGAAGTGCTGGCCGAGCTGGAGCCCCTCTTTCCAGGGGTTAGGGCCTACGAGCATGTTCTGAGTGCCGGGCTCTCCGCAATGAATCCTGTAGTGCATCCGCCAGGCATTTTGCTGAACGCGGGCCGGATCGAGCGCAGCCGCGGCGAGTTCTGGTTCTACGATGAGGGCGTGACCCCAAGTGTGGCAAGGGTCATCGAGGCCCTGGATCGTGAAAGGCTGGCGATTGGTGAGGCGTTGGGTCTCGTGTTGGCGCCTGCGTCTGTCGGCTTTCACGAAGCTGGCTTTGGTCCCGATGGCGATCTGTGGAGCGTGATCAACGGTTCGAGAATGCTCACGGCGCTGCGAGCGCCGGGATCGCTGGACACGCGGTGGTTGACTGAGGATGTGCCTTTCGGACTTGCAACCTGGTCGGACATTGCCGGAACGGTCAGCGTGGCCACGCCAATCATCGATGGGACCATCGAGCTCGCATCGGCGCTGGCTGGCTGCGATTTTCGTAGCCAGCGCCGAACCCTGAACGATTTGGGAATCCAGGGTTTGCAGGGGGAAGACCTGATTGCGTATCTTCAGTAGGATGTTGAATTGTAGCATCGTGCTAGATACATGAGACGGGACAGTGGCTGAGTCTGAGTCTACTGATGTGCTGATTGTTGGAGCTGGCCCGTATGGGCTTTCGCTGGCTTCTCGCTTGCGCAACCACCGTGTCGAACATGTGATCCTTGGAGAATCGATGGGCTTCTGGCGGCACAACATGCCAGCCGGGATGTATCTGCGTTCGTCGTGGGACTGGTATCTGGATCCGCAGGGAATCTGGACCATCGAACGGTTCCTCAAGGATCGGGGTCTCCAGAAGTCGGATGTGGAGCCATTTCCGCTCGATACCTACCTGGAGTATGTGGAATGGTTTCGACGGGCCGAGGGAATCGAGCCAGTCGAATCCAGAGTCCAACGGCTCGACTATGGCGCCGAAGGAACGTTCGTCGCTGTATGCAGTGACGGAAAGCGGTTCAGCGCGAAACGGGTCGTTATTGCGTTAGGATTCTCGAGCTTCCCACATATCCCTGTCGAATTGCCTTCTGACTTGCCGCGCCACCGCGTTCATCACACTCTCGACTTCGTCGATCTTTCACGTGCAGCTGGAAAGTCGTTCCTGATTGTTGGCGGCCGCCAGAGTGCATTCGAGTGGTCGGCTCTGCTCGCTGAAGCTGGTGCTGAACGAGTGATTGTCAGCCACCGCCACCCGTCGCCGGCATTTGAGGAAGCGGACTGGTCGTGGGTAGCTCCGCTCGTCGAGGGAATGATTGCAGACCCGGGCTGGTTCCGGGCAATCTCCAATGAGGAACGCAGCTCGATATCTCAGCGTCTCTGGGGCGAGGGCCGGTTGAAAGTCGAGCCGTGGCTGGAGCCCCGCCTAAGGAATGCGCCTGTCGAAGTTCGCCCTGAATCGAGACTGCGCAGTGCGTCAATCGGCAACGGAGAGAGGGTGAGCGTGGAGCTCGATGATGGCACCACTTTCGGAGTAGACGAAATCATCCTAGCGACAGGGTACAAAGCTGATATCAGCAGAGTCGACTTTGTCGCCCGGGGCAGCGTTTTCGATCACATTGTTGCGGTGGATGGCCATCCTGTGCTCGATGCGCATTTTCAGTCGTCGGTGCCGGGTCTCTACATGACCAGCATGCTGGCCACGCGCGATTTCGGGCCGTTTTTTGGGTTCACTGTGGCCTGCCGAGCGGCAGCCACCGTGCTCGGAGATGAGCTCTCACGAACTCAGCAGACAACTAATAGCGATGACGCACAGCGCATTCACCGGTCATAGGCGGGCCACCTGCGAGACTCCCTGTCGTTGCCTTCGGAATAACGCTATGAATCACCGATCATACGTACATGAGGGAATTTCACCTAGGTCAGCTGGGTAGCTTTCTGTCGACGATGGTGAATATAGCTTCACTCCGCTCCAAATTGTGCTCGACGTCCAGTCCGCTTGGTTCAGTGAATGGGCAGGTTGAGCCAGAGTGCTTCACGGTTGCGCTTCGGGACTCGCAGACGATAAATCAAGGTAGGCCGCGATTTCCTCAGGCACTTGCTGATAAGCACAACTCTCCACTTCGAGACAGCTGAGCTGCTGAGTAAGCAGATTTGAGGTCAACTCGAGAGGCACCTGAGGCAGTGCGCCGTCGGGCACAAGCTGAACTCTGGCTATGATCGTGCCAAATTGGGCAATCGAAATTCTGGCAACTGGTGGACTGCTGAATGGGCCAAAAACGTAATGAATATACTTCGATTTCTCGCCAACTGGGGGATCGTCCGGTTCAAGATTCTGATAATAGTCGTTGGAGGTAATGGTTTCTGCACTCCCAGCCAACCATTCTGCAGCGGAATCCTCGTTGTTGAACTCATACAACGTCAAACTGTAGAGCATGGTCTTCGAGGATCCTCCACCGAGGCCCTGGAACACTTGATATACCGTGTCCGCAATTCCATAAGATGATGTCCGCGCTTCCGTCGCATCTTCTAATTCGCCTGACAACGGAATGTCTCTTCCGTCTAAACGATAGTATGCGTCGTCGTATGTGACGACGTATGCGGGATCAAATTTGGATACTGCGACGCCAACCGAGACTGGAAATCGGTCTGTCATCTTGGCTTCGAGCAGTTTTCCAAGAGCTTCAACTTCTTGTTGATCCGGCTCGAAGCCCCTTTCGGTCGGATAAGTGACCAACGTGACCCCGCCAACCAGATTGCCGATGCGAAACGTCAGGTCATGTGATCTGAAAGGCCAGTTTTGATCGTCGAAGCCTCCTGATTCGGTCAGGTCGGCTTCCTCACCAAATATCAGCGCCGGTGTGAGATCGCGTGTTCCAGGTATCCCGCTTTCGTCTTCCAGAATTGCGAATGCAGTGGCGGCTCCTTCCGATGACGCGAACACCGTGACATACGACCTGACGATTCTCTCAGGCTGGTCGTTCTGCGGCCCTCCAGTCCGCTCCAATGCTGAAATGTGCTTGCGATTGAAGCCGGTTTCTTCGAGCAGCTCTCGAAACGCTTGTTCCTGGTCTGGATTTCCGTGGTAGGAGGCCATGATGCGCGCTTCGTCGACCAGGGCTTCATCGAACGAACCGACGTGCTTGTAGTCGGTGAGCATGTCATCCAGGGGTGACAGGACCATCATCGCCAGATCAGGCGACTGGGTAGCAGGTTCTTGCGCTTCATCCTGCAGCGTAAACGGGATAAGAAGGACGGTGATCAGGAGAAGAGGAAGTGCCATCTTGAAAGACCCCATCGCTGTTGGCAATTCTCCGAATCGGCAGCTTAGCAGAAATTCTGACGATTGGGTGGTTGCTCCAACAACTTTTCAACTCGATCTTTCTGAATACAAGCCCTAATTCCCTGAAGGACTCAGATCCTGACTTCAAGCTGTGTTCGCGCATCGCGCCTACGTCACAACTGTCAATGGCATTGGTCGGCGACGGTTCTGGAGATCGACGAAATCGAAGCGCGTCGCTGGCAGGATTTCTGCTCAAGAGTCGGCGATTTGAATTGCGTTCGGAGGAACTTCACGGGAACCCAAGGCTGCGGAAAACTTCGGCTTGACCATTCTGGCGACCAAATCCGACAGCGCGCCAGTAATCCAACCGGCGAGGACGCCAACACCAAGAGCGGCTGTCAGCAGCAGAGGCAGATAGTAGCGGTTGAAGTCGACCCCAATTGCGAGCAGGATCAGCAGCGACTGCCCACCGATCGTCACGGCCACGATTGCGTGCGGGCTGCTGAGTCCGTTGCGCCAGGCGAGGTAGACAAGGAGGGCAATGCCAGGGACGGCCAGGTACAGATCGAGCCGGGTGGCCGATGGCTCGAGTCCAACGGCGTCGCCAAGTCCTCCGAACATACGGCCGGTGGAACTATAGCGATCGTTCAGGTTTTCCCAGGTGCGGCGAAGTGCATCAGCGCGAGTGTGGACAGCGGCCTGTGGCCAGAATCCGGCCTGGTTGTCCATTTCGAATCGTCGGAAATCAAACAGGATGCGTGTACGCTCGATTGGCGCAGACCAGAGATATGGGTAGGAGATCACGAAAAGCAGCGCAACCGCGACCGGCTGTATTAGCAAGCGCCAGCCAAGCTCTCGCTCCGTGCCAGATTCGACTCTTGATAGCAGGCGCCAGGCCCGGCCCACGTGTGGAAGGCGCCGCAACCATGGGTCAAACAGGAGCACGAGACCGAACAGACCGATCCCAACTGCGAGGGCAAGCGGACTAAGTTTCGTGGACGCGCCGGCGGCCATGGCCAATGCGAAGAGCAGCCCTCGCCACCACGTTGGTTTCATCGCCAGCCACATCGCTGCCAGGACTGACATCGCGACGAAGAAGGTGAACGCGGCATCGGAGGTCGCGAGCGTTGCCAGGTACTGATGCAATGGGTTGACTGCCATAAAGACGCCTGCCGCGACTCCGCCGGCGATATTGGTGAGGGTGGCGACGATAAGGAAAAGCGCGGTACAGGTCAGAGCACTGAGTATCAGCGCAGTCCGTCGAGCCGCTATCAGGTCTCCTTCAGCGGGCATGTTGCCGCGTGTAACGTTCCAGGTGACGTTTGACTCGAAGCCGAATTGAAAGTCCCATGCGCCGTTGGTGTCCAGATCGCGACCTTGAAGGACCAGGCCCAGTCCAGTGACATACGAGCCCATTGGAGGTTGGCCCCGAATCAGATAGCGGTCGGCCCAGGCAGAGCCGAAGGGATCCTGTAGCTCACGCAGATAGTAGGCGCGATTGATCCAGCGGGACTCATCAGGGTGAAACGGAGAGGCTCGCAACTCCGACCAGCTGTCCCAGGCGCTAAAAAGAAAGACAAACAGTGCAAAGCCAGCCATCACGCCCCAGCTCTTCCAGGGCCGATGCTC
>JBGTJM010000213.1:0-2915 GCA_041745115.1 Thermomicrobiales bacterium | reverse complement strand
ACGCCAATAGCTCCGGAGGTGGCTGAAGTCGAAGCCGACGTGACACCGACCGTCACGCCAACTCCATCGGAGTTCGACCTTCCGATCGAGGAGGATGAGGAGGCGGAAGCCACCCCGGCTTCAGGCACTCCGGAGCCTGAGGAGGAGTGTCTACGGGGAGCCGTGCCTGAGCGAGTCGTCATCGACGCTGCACAGGTCAACGCAGGCGTCGAGATTCTGGAGATCATCGACGGCGAGATGGAACAGCCCACTGGCTCTGAGCTGGTGACCTGGTACAAGGAAACCGGCCGGCTTGGTGAAAGCAACAACATTGTCATCGCAGGGCATCTGAACTGGTGGGGTGTTCCACAGGCCGTGTTCTACAGCCTCGATCAGCTCAGAGAGGGCGATGTCGTTGAGATTACCGGTGACGACGGGGTCATCTATATCTTCGAGGTGCAGTGGGTTCGCCAGGAAAGCAATCTCGAGCCGCCGGCGCTCGATGTGATCGGACCTACCGACGAACCGATGCTGACCCTGATCACGTGTGGTGGCACGTGGGATCCATCGATCAGCGAGTACAACGAGCGTACCGTTGCTCGCGCGATCCAGGTGGACGTCAGAACGCCGGACGCACCGCTAAGCTAGCCTGAGCATCTCTCGGGCCATGGCACCCTCCTGGATTGGAGGGTGCCATGGCTGCACACGCTGACTGACTGTAGCGTTCTCTCTGAGTATGAAAGACGTCAGGCGCGTTGCTACCTTTTTGGCTGGCAACGCGCCTGAATGCGTTACTGATTCAGCAACTCGATAACTCGGCCGAACTGCTCGACCCCGTGCACATTCTCCGGGTCGATCTGAATGTGCAGCTCATCGACACCCTGATCGGCGTATTGATGGATGAAATCCGCGATCTCCGTGTAGTCGCCGTTGAAGACGCCCGATCGCGCTCGTCGCTTTCGCACGCTCGTCATCCCAAAATGGTCTTCCCAACCTGGAAGGTTTACGGTAATCCCGTTGGACCGATCGAGTGATCCGGGTTCCCGGTCATTTCGCGCACAGGCTTCGTCCACCATCGCCCGAATATCGGGAATCAGCGCCGGATCGTTCACGGTCGGACAATTCCACATATCGGCATATCTGGCCACCAGATCGAGCATCCGCCACCCTTTGCGGACCAGACCCATCTCGTCTCCGAGCGGCGTGCCGGCGATGGTCCCAATCATGATCGTCGGCCCACCCTCGCTCGGGCCGCGAGGTCGAAGCTCGCAATCCCGCGCCTGGTAGAACTCCCCGTCGAAGTCGATGTGCCCATCCTTCAACAGCCCGTGGATGATCTGCACGGCCTCATCGAACCGGCCAATCCGGTGATCGAACGGAAAGCCGAATGCCCGGTACTCCGGCTCGTGCCAACCAGCACCTAGCGCCAGGATCAGCCGTCCATTGCTGATTTCGTCGACGGTGTCGGCCATCTTTGCGATCAGAGCGGGGTTTCGCCAGCCGGTGCACAGCACATGCGGACCGACCTTGATCTTCGATGTCACCGCCAGCAACGCGGTGAGTACCGACCACGCCTCCCAGATCCCGTACCGCTCAACCCCCTCCGGCTCGTGAATCAGATGGTCGGGAATCCATGCTGAATAGAAGCCCACATCCTCGGCCATCTGCACCATGTCCTTCATGGTCTGCCACGAATGGGTGTAGCTATCAGTCCGGTCCTCAATATCGGTGACGATCAGTCCGAGCCTGATCGGTTTTTTGTCACTCATCCTGTACTCCATTGTCGAAAACAACGTTCGATCACCGTATCCTACGAGGTATCGTACCGATTCGCTTTCCGCTTTGAACCAGGAGTTTGAGATGCGCATCGATCTCACGAGCATCATGGTCGACGACCAGGAGAAAGCCCTGACGTTTTATACCGAGGTGCTCGGATTTCAGAAAAAAGTCGATCTCCCTGCTGGCGACTACCGGTGGATTTCTCTGGTTTCGCCCGAAGCGCCGGACGGTGTACAGCTCGTTCTCGAACCCAACGCTAACCCGGCAGGACGAACCTACCAGAAAGCGCTCTACGATCAGGGTGTCCCGGCAACTGCCTTTACCGTCGAAAATATCCAGGAGGAATACGAACGCCTGACGTCGCATGGCGTCCGCTTCACGCTGGAGCCTACAACCGAGCACTGGGGATCCATGGCGATCTTTGATGACACGGTCGGGAATCTGATCCAGATCAATCAGTTCTGAACCGTATCCCCTGCAAACCTCAGCATCGGCAACGCCCGTTGTCAATTGCCGGTCCGCTGCCGCGCACGCTCGCGGCTTTCGCCGTATCCTGACCCCGACGATAATTGGCACGACGCCTACCACTTCGAAAGGAAACTGCAACAATGAGCGGTCGAACGGTGAAAACCGCAGTCGTTGGGGTCGGACTGATCGGTGAACAGCACGCAGACGCCTATGCGGGATATAGTCCGGCTGAGCTCGTCATGGTTCACGATCTCAACGTCGACCGCGCCAAGGCAGTTGCAGACCGCCTCGGCTGTGCGCCAACCACCAACCTGCACGACATCGCCAGTTCCGACGCGGAAGTCGTTTCCGTGGCCACTCCAGATCACCTGCACTACGAAGCAACGATGCGGATGCTCGAAGCCGGCAAGCACGTTGTCGTCGAAAAGCCACTTGCCACAATTACTCGGGAAGCCCAAGAGATGGTCCGCCTGGCCGACGAAAAGGGCCTCAAGTTCACCATCAACCTGGGCAATCGCTGGAATGCCGGATTCCAGAACATCCGCGATGCCGTTCAGGCTGGCGAAGTCGGCGATCCGGTGTTCGGCTACTGCCGGTGCAGTGACACCATCTGGGTGCCGACCCAGATGCTCTCCTGGGCTGGCAAATCAGGGCCGCAGTGGTTCCTCTTCGCCCACACTATGGACCTG
>JBGTJM010000212.1:0-12104 GCA_041745115.1 Thermomicrobiales bacterium | reverse complement strand
AATGAAGTTTCGTAGTGACCGCGATATTCTCGACCTGGCGATCAAAATGCGTGCAGTAGTCAAGGAGCGCTCGGGGACGTTCATCATGAACGATCGAGTCGATCTGGCGCTTGCCACCGAAGCAGATGGGGTCCATCTCGGCGTCGATGATCTGCCATTGGAGTCCGCTGCGGATCTGGGAGGACCCTCGTTCATACTCGGATACTCTCCGGAGACTGACGAGGAGGCGGCTCGGGCTAAATTGCGTGGAGCCTCGTACCTTGGCGTGGGGCCAGTCTTCGGAACGTCGTCAAAATCAGATGCGGGTCCAGCGATCGGCCTGGATGTGCTGAAGCGGCGTGTTGTCTCCAGTGGTCTGCCCGTCGTAGGTATTGGCGGGATCACTGCCGCGAACGCCAGATCCGTCATCGATGCGGGCGCGTCGGGAGTTGCGGTCATGAGCTCGGTAAACGGCGCCGCTGACCCGGCAGCTGCAACGCGCGCAATAGCCGACGCACTACGGTGACGATGCAGCCACAAGCCAGGTCTCATCGATGGACAGTTCCACGATTCATGCTGATCACAAACCGGCATATTGCGAGTCGTCCGATTCGCGATATTGTGGAGGCGGCCATCAAAGGCGGTGTCGACGCCGTGCAGATTCGCGAGAAAGACCTCGACAGAGATGACTTACGCCTCGTCGCACAAACCATTCTGGACGCTGTTCCCGATGGATTTCCGGTCATCATGAATGGGAACATTGATTTGGCTACAACATTGAGTCTGGGCCTCCATCTGCCGGAGAAGCAGACGATTCCAGATCCTGGAGCTTTCCCCTTACTCGGCCGATCCGTTCATGCTCCTGAGTCAGCTTCGGCAGAACCGATCACTGACTACCTGATCGCGGGCACAATATTTCCAACCAGCTCGAAACCTGGCGCACCTGGAATCGGACTCCATGGACTCAAGGCGATCGTCGGTGCCACAAATCAGCCAGTGCTGGCCATCGGTGGTATCGAGCCGCATCATGTTGCATCTGTTCTGGCGGTCGGTGCACATGGCATAGGGGTCATGTCCGGAATCCTGACGGCCGACGACCCAGAAGCAGCGGCCAGGGCTTTTTCGCAGGCATTCCAAGGAGAACATCCCATGCTCAAACCGGAGCCGCCAACAGGTATTGAAGTGACGGTGAACGGAAAACCGCTAGTGCTAGAGAAATCGATGACGATCCAGGAGTTCCTCGAGATGAAGGGACTTCACGAAAACATGGTCGTTGTAGAGCACAATGGCGTCATTCTGAAGAAAGTCGGCTTTCAAGACGCTCATCTTGGGCATGGCGATATCGTCGAAGTCGTTCACTTCGTGGGCGGTGGACATTCGTAGTCGATTGGCCATCGGTGGGCGTCGAGGTCGACCCGATCGTGGTCGATAAATCGCACACCCTCGCCAATCAGCAGGCTTCTCATGCGATCTGGTCCATCAAAAGCATGCTTGCCGCTGAGTCTGCCGTGGCGATTCACCACTCTGTGAAAAGGAAGGCACCGTCCCCTCCCTCCTGCACTGACAATCCAGCCAATTCGACGAGGATCGTGCGGGATACCTACCGCGCGAGCAATGTCGCCGTACGTCGTGACCATTCCGGTTGGAATCGCCGCCACAATGTCGAGCACGTCTGATACGAGCCTCGCGCCCTCACCAATCCGACCCGACTCGTCGCCGATCACGAAAACTCCCTGTTTCACATGTGTCCATTGAAGCTGGGAGTATACTCATGCCAGTGGCCGCAGTAGCAAACAGCGGTCCTGCTCATCCTTCCCAAACGTACAAAGGCACAGATATATGCGTTCACTACTGACCAAGATTATGGGCGATCCGAACGCCAAATCTATCAAGAAACTCCACCCGCTCGTTGATGAGATCAACGCGCTCGAGGCTGAAACTCAGCGTCTGACCGACGAGCAGATTGGTGAAACAAGAACGATTTTCACCGACCGGTTTGCCGCTGGTGAATCGCTTGATGACATGCTCCCGGAGGTATTCGCCAGGGTCCGGGAAGCAGCTTCCCGCACACGTGAAATGAGGCACTTTGACGTGCAGCTCATGGGTGGCATCGTGCTCCACGAAGGCAAGATCGCCGAAATGAAGACCGGTGAGGGCAAGACCTTAACGGCGACCACCGCCGTGGTGCTCAATGCGATGAACGGCAAAGGCGTTCACGTGATCACGGTCAACGACTATCTGGCCAAGCGTGATACGCAGTGGATGGGCGTGGTTTATCACGCGCTTGGACTGTCAGTCGGTTGTATTCAGCATGACGAAGCGTTTCTCTTCGATCCTGAGTGGGAGTCCCCTGATCCCAAGCTCGAGTTCTTACGGCCCGTAAGCCGCAAAGAAGCCTATCTCGCGGACATTACCCACGGCACGAACAACGAGTTCGGCTTCGACTATCTGCGGGACAACATGGTTGTCTCCATCGAGAACTGCGTGCAGCGGGATCTCTCGTATGCCATCGTCGACGAAGTTGATAACATCCTGATCGATGAAGCGCGTACACCGCTGATTATTTCTGGTCAGGCCGAGCAGGCAACGGACAAGTACTATCAGTTCGCCCAGATCGTGAAGCAGCTGCGAGCCGACCGGCACTACACAGTCGACGTCAAACACAAGACGGTGTCGTTGACGGATCAGGGCATGGACAAGGTCGAACAACTGGCAAATATTCCTGCCGACGAGAGTATCTACGACGACCGGTATATCGAACTTACGCACTACCTGGAACAAGCGCTGCGCGCCGAAGTGGTGTTTCACCGGGACAAGGACTACATCGTCCGCGACGGCGAAGTGATCATCGTGGACGAGTTCACTGGACGCATGATGGTGGGCAGGCGCTACAGCGAGGGATTGCACCAGGCCATCGAAGCCAAGGAAAGCGTGCGCGTCCGCCGTCAGAACGTGACGATGGCCACGATCACGTTCCAGAACTATTTCAGGATGTATGAAAAGCTCGCAGGTATGACTGGTACAGCGAAAACCGAGGCCGAGGAGTTCCTGCGAATCTACAACCTCGATGTAGTGGCGATTCCAACGAACCAAGACATGGTTCGGGTCGATGATCCAGATGTTGTCTACCGTTCCGAGCCAGCCAAGTTCAATGCGGTGATCGAAGAGATCGCCGAGATGCAACAGGCCGGGCGACCAGTCCTCGTCGGTACCGTGTCCATTGAAGCCTCTGAGCGACTGAGCGAAATGCTGAAACAACGCGGTATCGAGCATGAAGTGCTCAACGCAAAGCAACATGAGCGAGAGGCGTCCATCATCATCAACGCCGGACAACCCGGTGCCGTAACCATCGCGACCAACATGGCGGGGCGTGGTACGGACATTGTCCTCGGGCCTGGCGTCAAGGAGGCTGGTGGACTCCACATCATCGGCACTGAGCGACATGAGGCGCGGCGCATCGACAATCAGCTGCGAGGCCGCGCGGGGCGTCAGGGCGACCCTGGTTCATCTCGTTTTTTCCTCTGTCTGGACGACGAACTGATGCGGCGCTTCGGCACTGACCGAGTGCGTGGGCTGATGGAACGTCTTGGGATGGATGACTCCACACCAATTGAGCACAACATCATTTCCAAGACCATTGAGAATGCGCAGACCAAGGTTGAGGGTCACAACTTCGATCTGCGGCGTCATGTCGTGCAGTATGACGACGTGATGAACAGGCACCGTGAAGTGATCTACGCCGACCGAAAACGAATTGTTGCCGGCGACGACATGAGCGAGCGAGTGGCCGAGCTGATCACTGATGAGATCGAGGTGATCGTTTCAAGACACACAGGTGACAAAGGGGATGCGATCGACTACGAGGCGATTGTCGTCGAATTCAACGCCCTCGTTCCACCGCTGGATGGTGAGCCCAGAGTCGATCTGGAAAGCATCGACGGACTTGCTCGAGAGGAGCTGATCGAGGATCTCGAAGAGCTGGCCGATATGGCGTATGTTGAGGTGGAAGAGCGCTTCGGCTCTGAAACAATGCGGCAGGTCGAGCGTCACATCATGCTCAGCGTGATCGATCGTCTCTGGGTGGAGCACCTCACCTCCATGGACGAGCTTCGCGAAGGTGTCGGGCTTCAGGCCTACGGTCAGCGGGACCCGCTGGTTGTCTACAAAACCGAAGGCTACCGAATGTTCGGACGCCTTCTCGAGAACTTGCGACATGACGTGGTCCACACGATCTACCGAGTTCAGCCTGCTATCGTCGATCAGCCGGTTCGGACACGCCTCACGCAGACAGCCACGACAAACGTTGGCGAGGGAGCGTCCACCAACGGTCCTGTTCGCAAAAACAAGGTTGGCGTCAATGATCCGTGTCCTTGTGGAAGTGGCAAGAAGTACAAACATTGCCATGGTAAAGCTCGTGCCAAAGTACCGGCATAATGCGGCATGAATCGACAAACGCTCACAGCCAAACTGATAGCGATGTTCTTCAAGATCGAAAGACGCCGCCAAAGATGAGCGACCCGTCGCTCGGCCCGGGTTATGACGTCGTCGTCATTGGCGCCGGCCACGCCGGATGCGAGGCTGGTCTGGCATCAGCGCGGATCGGCGCATCCACGCTCGTCATTACACCGAATCTCGACCGCACCGGCTATATGCCATGCAACCCTTCCATTGGTGGACCAGGAAAGTCTCATCTGGTGGCCGAAGTCGATGCGCTGGGTGGAGCGATGGCCCAGGTAGCCGATCAAACCCGGCTAAATGTCCGTTTGCTGAACACCAGCAAAGGCCCGGCTGTCCAGGCGCTTCGATCTCAGCAGGACAAGTCCCTGTACGCAATGGTCATGAAGGCGACCCTCGAGTCTCAGGAGAATCTGACCCTCATTCAGGATGAAGTGGTCGCGCTCAGGCTGGAGTCAGGACCTGATGGACGTCCCGCAGTGGCTGCGGTCCAATGCAGGCAGCGTGGCCTGATCCACTGCAGGGCTGCCATCGTCACCGCAGGCACTTTCTTGCGCGGCGCAATGGTCGCAGGTGAAGTTCGGGACGCTGGAGGACGCACCGGAGATCGATCGGACACAGCGCTTGCCGGGACGATGGCCGATCTCGGTTTCCAGCTTCGCCGGCTGAAGACCGGGACCCCTCCCCGTATCGATGGCCGCACGATAGATTTTGACGAGTGCGAGGAGCAACATGGCGATGCCGGTGATCGATGGCTCAGCCAGGCAGGCGTGCTAGGCCAGATCCAGGGGATAAGACTGCCTCGGCATCCGCTGCATCCCGAATCTCAGTCGCTCTCAACTGAGGGTCAATTGAGCTGCTTTCGCACCCAGACCGGACCTCAGACCCATCAAATCATCGAGCGAAATCTGCATCGGGCGCCGATGTTCAACGGCGGAATCGATGGCGTTGGGCCGCGCTACTGTCCATCGATCGAGGACAAGGTTGGCCGGTTTCGGGACAAGAGCTCGCATACGGTGTTTCTGGAGCCCGAAGGCTGGCAGACGTCTGAGTATTATGTTCAAGGGATGAGCACCAGTTTGCCGTTCGACGTTCAGGATGATGTCGTGCATTCGATCCCTGGGTTGACCAGGTCAGTCATCACGCGGTACGGCTATGCCGTCGAATACGACGCCATCGATCCCAGCGAGCTCACGTCGACCATGGAGTCACGCCGGGTTGGCAGGCTCTTTCTGGCCGGTCAGGTCAATGGCACATCGGGCTACGAAGAAGCCGCCGGGCAAGGCTTGCTGGCAGGCTGGAACGCTGCAAATGCGAGCCGGAACAATGAGTACGTGCGTCTGACACGTGATCAGTCGTACATCGGCGTGATGGTCGACGACCTCGTTTCGAAGCCTTTTGAAGAGCCATACCGCATGTTTACTTCACGGGCAGAATACCGACTGCTCCTTCGTCCTGAAACCGCCAACGACCGTCTCGCCCATCTGGCATTCGACCACGGACTGATCGATGCCGCTCGAATGGAGCAGGTTGGCAACGATCGAGGATTACTCGATGCCGCTCTGACCGAACTGTCGGTCCACCGGATCCACCCCGAATCATCCGCTGAGCGCCTGCTAGTCGAGCACGGTTTTGGTCCACTTAGCAAACCTCACTCTCTGCTCGAATTGTTCAGAAGACCGGGGAACGGTCCCTCTGAGATGAAACTGGTGGGCGAGATTCTTGACGTACGAACGCTCAAGGCATTGCCACATCATTTGCGGCCTCGACTCGACCAGGAAATTAAGTACGGCGGGTTTGTCGAACGCGAAGCAAAAGAAGTCGCTCGCCATTCCGCTCTGGAGCGCCGGAAGATACCTGACAGCCTAGATTTCGCCGAAATCTCCGGATTGCGAATCGAAGCTCGTATGAAATTAGCTCAGCATCAACCCAGAACATTCGGCGAGGCTGGCAGACTGTCTGGTGTAACGCCGGCCGACATTGCGGTATTGCTAGTCCACGCGACCCGGACCTCCCAAAGCCTTGTTTAGGGCAGCACTGTCATGCGGGTAGTCGTTGTCTCGGATATCCATGGGAATCTGGTCGCTCTGGAGTCGGTTCTTGCGGAGGCAGGCTCGATCGATTCACTCTGGAATCTTGGTGATACTGTCGGGTACGGGCCATGGCCAAATGAATGCATCGATCTGGTAAGTGCGCAACCATCAGGACTCCATCTCGCCGGAAACCATGACCTGGCAGCAATTGGTACCATCTCGTCAGCGACATTCAACCTGGCCGCAAAAGCTGCGGCCGACTGGACTGGCGAGAAGCTCGGAACGACCCAGAAAGAGTGGCTGGAACGCCTCCCGTCGCAGTGCGAATCTGGTGACTTCTCCCTGGCGCATGGGAGCCCTCGAAACGCGGTATATGAATACATCACCACTGCGGGCATCGCTTCCGAAAACTTCCGTTTTTTTTCGACAACCCACTGCATGGTCGGACACACCCACGTACCGATGATCGTGACCGAGGGACCAAGGAACCACCCCGGCCAGATGTTTCATCCGGAGAGCGGCCAGCGATTTGACTTGAGTCGAGGAAGGGCAATTCTGAATCCCGGCAGCGTCGGGCAACCGCGAGACGGTGACCCTCGTGCTGCGTACGCCGTAGTCGATCTGGAGCGCATGACCTGCACGTTCAAACGCGTCGGCTACGACGTTGCATTGGTCCAGAAGGCCTTCTCGGAAACCACCTTGCCTGTCGGCCTCTCACACCGAATTGCCATTGGTCGCTGAAAACACCGTCAGTGAATTGCGCCACGGGCGTTTGAAGGACATACTATCCGCCGCAACCCGCCTGCTGTTGCTTTGACGTGAAGGAGCACTCGATATCAGATCATGGGCTTAGGTTACCGAAGGGTTATTGTCCCGGTCACCGGGGAAGCTGAAGATGAAAAGATCCTCGCTCTTGCCAATGAGTTGAGTCACAGAAACAAGGTTCAAGTGACCCTTGTTTTTGTCGTCGAAGTTCCGCAAGCACTTCCGCTTGACGCCGACATCCCATCAGCGATCGACCGAGGCGAGATTGTACTCGCCAAAGCAGCCGAGCTCGCTTCGAATCTGCTGGCTGCAGACCACCAGCACATAGCCACTGACCTCCTGCAAGCTCGATCCGCCGGCGCGGCAATCGTAGATGAGGCGATCGAACGTGGTGCTGACGCAGTGTTGATGGCTGCTATAGTGCGAGTCGTGCACGGCAAGCCAACCACCGGTGAGACTGCCGCGTATGTATTGATGAATGCACCTTGTGATGTTGTCGTACTTCGAGCGTCGCAGAGCTACGAGGCACTGGAGGGTTTTTCACAGTGAAAGTGGTGGTCATGGGCTGCGGCCGAGTTGGCTCAAGAGTCGCGTCCATTCTGGACAGAGATGGGCACGATGTGACAGTGCTGGACACGGAGTACCGCTCGTTCAACCGTTTGCCGGCCGAATTTGGTGGCCACACGCTGATTGGCACCGGAATTGACGAAGACACACTCCGAGCAGCCGGAATCGAAGACGCCACGGCCTTCGTGGCCACAACGAATGGCGACAATCGCAACATTATGGCTTCGCAGGTTGCACTAAAAGTGTTCTCGGTCCCCAAGGTCATTTGCCGAATCTACGATCCAGTACGGGAGGAGACATACCGGAGATTGGGGCTTTCAACGGTCTGCCCGACGACCATCATTTCCGCACAGATTCTCGACCAGGTCTTGTCGTCAGGTAATGATGAACCGGGCGGCGATCGGATGGAGGCATAACGTGTATATCATCGTCGTTGGTGGCGGCAAGGTTGGCTACTACCTTACCAAGACGCTACTGTCCGAAGGTCACGAAGTGCTGCTTATCGAGCGCGATTCCGACAAGGTCGAGCACCATGTCCAGGAGTTTGGAGCAGTCGTCATCGTTGGTGATGGCGCTGAAGCCGCCACGCTCGGAGCTGCAGGGGCCGGCAGAGCCGATGTCGTCATTGCCGTGACCGGGGAAGATGAGGACAATCTGGTCGTTTCCCAGGTTGCCAAGCAGAAGTTCAATGTCGGCAAAACTATTGCCCGAGTGAACAATCCGAAGAACGAACAGCTTTTCAAGATGCTTGGAATCGATGTTACGGTAAGTCAGACGAACTTTATTCTGAACCTGATAGATCAGTCGATCCCGGACCAGTCGTTCGTTCACCTCCTCGATCTGAAACACCAGGACGTCGCGATCATCGACGCGAAAGTTGCGGAGCACTCTCGTGCTGCAAACAGGACAATTGGCGAGCTCGGGGTTCCTCAGAACGCGATCATTACGGCCATTATCCGCGGAGCCGACCTGATCATTCCGACGAGCACAACAACGATCCTTGCCGGGGATGACATTATCGCGGTCGCCCACCGGGATAGTGAAAGCAACCTGCAGTCGCTTGTTTGCGGCTAGACGGCGCCAGTGCGCACTGCCTATCGCGCTCTTAAACCCAGACCTAGGGAAAGATGCCACGCAATCGCGTGAAATCGGCTACTCGATCGATGGCCTTGACCAGTGCAGCCGTTCGCATGTCTACTCGGTGCTCACTGGCGGTGAAGAAAATCTCATTGAATGATTTCTGCATGATGGTCTTCAATCGCGCGTTCACTTCGTCAAGTGTCCACGGGTACCACTGCATCGACTGTACCCACTCAAAATACGAGACGGTTACCCCTCCTGCATTGGCGTAGATGTCAGGCAGGAGCAGAATGTTGCGGTCAAAGAGAATCTCATCGGCGTCGGGCATCGTGGGTCCGTTCGCTGCTTCAGCAACTATGCGAGCCTGAATCCGCGACGCATTACCCGCATGAATCTGGCACTCCAGCGCTGCCGGTATCAGAACGTCGCATGGCAGCTCCAGAAGCTCCGCGTTCGAAACGGTATCTGTGTCCGGGGTACCAACGACCGAACCTGTGCGCCGCTTATGCGCGTGTACTAATCCCAGATCGAGCCCGCGCGGGGCGTAAACGCCTCCGGTTGAGTCACTGACTGCGACCACGCGCGCCCCAGCCTCAGCGACTACATTCGCCGCAACCGAGCCGGCATTACCAAACCCTTGCACAACGACATCCGAATCGCTGACGTCCAGCCCGATGGTCCTCGCTGCTTCCTGAATCGCGTAAATACACCCGCGTCCTGTCGCTTCAGCTCGACCCTCGGACCCACCCAGGGCCAGTGGCTTGCCAGTAACCACACCAGGCACAGAGTAGCCGACACCCATCGAGTAAGTGTCCATGAGCCACGCCATAACCTGCGGATTCGTATTCACGTCAGGCGCGGGAATGTCCTGATTGGGTCCGATCGAGAACGCGATATCAGCGGTGTACCGGCGAGTCAGATTCTGGATTTCGTTTTGCGATAGCAGCTTGGGGTTGACCGTTACGCCCCCTTTCGCTCCGCCATAGGGCAATCCGACAACAGCGCATTTCCAAGTCATCCACATCGCCAGTGCTCTGACTTCAGCCAGGGTGACGCTCTGGTGATACCGAATCCCGCCTTTGGTCGGTCCCGGCCCCGAATTGTGCTGAACTCGATGGCCGGTGAAAACCTGCACCGAGCCATCGTCCATCTCAACCGGGAAATTTACGGTGAGTTCTCGCTGGCACGTGGAAAGAATCTGCCGCATGCTGTCCTCCAGCTGGAGCACATCCGCGGCCACGTTGAACTGCCGCACAGCGATATCGAAAAGATCTGGAACATGCCTGTCCAGGTCCGGCACGACGACCGGAGCAGCGCTTGTTACCACTTCGCGAAGACCTCCTCTTGCCCGGATACGCAATGAACGAAATCCGTGGCCAGATGGGCCGACTGTCCTCGCGAGCGCTTAGGTGTCAAGCAGCTCCTCGAGCGTTTGACGCACCACGTCGGGACTTCCTCGCCCACCTGTACGCTTGATCGTCTCCCCAATGAGACGACCGATTGCTGCCTTCTTGCCCGACCTGTAATCGGCGACCGCCTCGGGATGATCCGTGAGAGTGGCTTCAGCGGCAGCCCGGATCTCGTCTTGATCGTTCAGCTGAAGCAAGTTGCGATCCCGCGCAACCTGAAGTGGATCGCCACCGTCGATCAGGAACGGCAGTAGCTCCTTCGCAGCTCGTCCGGATATCTGATCGCTCTGAATCAGAGAGATCAGGGTGCGAAGCTGATCAGCCGAAACCGGCATCTGGTCCTGCGGGAGGCCGCGTTCGCCCTGCAATCCAAAGAGGTCATTGATCATCCAGTTGGCAGCCATCCTGGTCGTGGAGGAATTGCTGGATGTCGCAACGACGGACTCGTAGAAATCCGCGATTGGCCGCTCGTCTGTCAGCAGAGCAGCCTCGGTTGCCGAAAGACCATGCTCTTTGGCGAACCGCGCTCGCCGATCCGCTGGCAACTCCGGCAACCTGCTTCGAATCTTGTCCAACAGCTCGCTCGTCAAAGCAAGTGGCGGCAAATCTGGTTCAGGGAAATACCGATAGTCGTGCGCCTGTTCTTTGGTTCTCTGACTCGCCGTGATCCCGCTCGCCTCGATCCAGCCGCGAGTTTCCTGGACAATCTGCCCCCCGGTCGCCAGCACGTCGCGCTGACGAGTCTCTTCATACCGAAGAGCTCGCTCAACAGAGCGAAACGAGTTCATGTTCTTGATCTCAACCTTTGCACCTGCCAACGATCCATCAATTGAACGAGTAGAGACATTGGCGTCGCACCGAAATGCACCCTCCTCCATATTGCCGGTCGATGCGCCGATGTATCGCAGAATCTGCCGCATCGCGATCAGGTAGTCGCGAGCTTGAACCGGGGTTCGCAAGTCAGGGTCACCCACGATCTCCATCAGCGGCACGCCTGATCTGTTCAAGTCAACAAGGCTGATTTCCATCCCGTCTGAAGCCGTTCGGTGGAGCAACCGCCCCGTATCTTCCTCGATGTGCACCCGCGTGATGCCCGCTTCAACCATTCGTCCTTCAGACTCAAACGTCAGCGAGCCGCCGGTACAGAGTGGCAGGTCATACTGCGAAATCTGGTAGCCCTTAGGAAGGTCGGGATAGACGTAGTTTTTTCGGTCCAGCTTCGAGAACGCTGCGATCTCGGAGCCGACTGCCATGCCAGTCAGTACGCAGAGCTCGATCGCTTCCCGATTGATGACCGGCAGTGCTCCAGGCAGTCCCATGCACACGTGGCAGACATGGGTATTGGGCTCAGCGTTGGCGTAATCGGCTGAGCAACCGCAGTACATCTTGCTTCTGGTAAGGACCTGGGCGTGAATTTCGAGGCCGATGACAGTCTCAAACTCTAAGGTTGTCGCCGATACCGTCACTCGATTTCTCGCTCCATTTCAACCTGTGTTGCCGTTCGCTTCAGAGCCGGCGGAGTATACCACGGACCCGTAGCAAACTGATCCTTGAACATCATCGAATCAGCGACCCCTATGGTAGACTCGGCTATCAGAATCGCATGCGGCGGACGGGCGATTCTCTATCGTCGGGTGCATTCGAACGTCGAGCAATCGCGCCCGCATGATGCACCGAATTCCCGTTTCAGAAGTGTTCCAGGGAGGCGGAAGCGAGAGCATGGTCACGCGCGCTGAGACCAGGATGGTTACCGGCAAAATAAACGGTCAGGATGTCACCGTTCCGGCCGGAACCTCGATCCTTGAAGCCGCACGTC
>JBGTJM010000211.1:0-2715 GCA_041745115.1 Thermomicrobiales bacterium | reverse complement strand
GTGTCGCCGAAGGTGGTGTCGACATATTCGAGATACCCGGCAAGGTCCAGACGCGGGCCAGCCATCATCACGTACATGTGCGTATCGACGACGAAGTTGCGAAAATCTGGTTCCGATAGAAACGAAGTCCACTCTCGAATCCGGAACCCGTCATGGAAGACAATTCTGACATCTTCTGAGTGGGCACGGATCGCTGCGTAGGCATCGCGATAGAATCGCTTCAGAAACTCAGTTGGAACTGCTTCCGATCCCTCCGCTTGCACTTTGTCCGCTGCTGGATAACGGTTCGGGACATCGAGGAGGTCCCACAACTCGGGCGAGATAGGCTCGTTCAACACCTCGATTCCCCAGAGGTGAGGATTGTCGCGATAGCGGATAGTGAGTTGCTCCAGAACGTCGAGCGCCACACGGACATGTGAGGGATTTCGGTGAAACTTGCAAACGCCACACAATCCGCCATTGTCGAACCCGTTCTGGCTCTCCGGAACCGTGTGCAAATCTAACAGAATCCCGATATCGTGCTGCGCTGCCCAGCCGAATGCTGCGTCGACAAAGTCGATACAGCCGATGAACAGAGCATGATCACCGAAAACGAAGTAAGGAACTGGCAGTCGAACGAACTCAATTCCCTTGCTGGCAAGATAGACGAAATCCCGGTCGGTGATCCAGGTGTCCCGGTGAGCTTTGTAGCGCTCTCGCTTTGTAGCGTCGTCAAGCTGTAAACAAAGGGAGGTTTCATCTTCGGCATCGGTACCGGAGAAAAGCGTCGGACTCATCCATTTTTCGAGTACTAGCCAGTTTCCGAGATTGACTCCTTTCATCACTTTGAGTCTCTCCTTTCATTCGTTTGACGAGGGCAACGTCCTCCTTCGGAACGGAAAATGGTCAGCTTTCCTGTTCTGCTATTTGCCGTTCCCAGGCGCGAGCCACGAGTGGGACACCGGGACGTGGATCGGCACCGTAGACTGGTCCATCATCGAGCGTGAAGTTCATGAGATTGAACTCGGACGGCACGACCTCCGGCCATTCAGGCAACGCGGGCCCGTTCGGATCGCCTGTTCTGACGAAATTGCCGATATAGGTGTGAAACGCCGAGGCCATGGCCTGATCGTTCGCGGTGACGGCGTCGCCGTAGCGAGCCTCGAGCGTGTCGAACATGAACGGTAGTTCGCCAGAGTGGGCCTGGGCTACCTGTTCGGGCCGGGTGGATTCAGCGGTATAGGTGAATCGATACACCCATGCTGGTTGCCCGGCATTCTTCATTGTGCTGGCGACGAAATGCGCTGCTTCGTGCATTGTCATGTCGGCACCGATCGAGAGGAGAAGTGTAATCAGGTCCTGTGGCCCGAGAAACCGGTCGTCGCCGAACCCGTAAGCTTCGCGTGCGGCATCCTGGTCTTCGCCGAACCACCGCAGCGGGGCGATCTTGCTCGGAGGAAACACGGTTGGTACATCTATTGCGGTCGAACCAATGATGATCGGGATTTGCTTGCTCGAGCCGCTGAGGAAGTGATCCTGCGGGTGCCCGACGATCACCGCATCGTCGATAACCGGTACGCCGGTCAGAGAACCGCCCAGGAGGATCACTTTGGCGAGCTGCTCGAGATCCTCTCGACCTGCCAGGATTTCGGGATCGAGTTGTCTCAACGCTTCCAGAGCTTCGGCGTCGCGGCCCCGGATGCCATTTTCTACAGCGAAGGCTGCATCGACCGTGGGCGCTGAAAAACCGAGAAGCTCATCCTCTGCCATGGGACGGACGATCAGCGCGTTGCGGCCCCCTCCAGACATAACGACTGCCTGATGGAAGAGGTCACCGACAATTGGTGACGTCATCAGGTGGATTACCGATGCGCCACCCGCCGATTCACCTGCGATCGTCACTCTGCCCGGATCTCCTCCAAATGCCGCAATGTTCTCTTGAACCCACTCAAGTGCCTGGATCTGGTCGAGCAACCCATAGTTCCCGACATACCCCTCACCGGCTTCGATGAGAGCCGGGTGGGCGAAAAATCCGAGTCGGCCAACGCGATAATTGAACGTGACGACAATCATTCCCTGCGAGGCGAATGCCGAGCCGTCATAGATCGGTATCGAGGATCCCCCTCCGACATACCCACCACCGTGCACCCAGACCAGAACGGGAAGGGCGGCGTCTGCCGGAGTAACTGCGGGACGCCAAACGTTGAGGCAGAGGCAGTCCTCTGATGGTGTGGTCTGGATGGCTTCCAGCCCGAGGGCCTGAATACAGTCGGTGCAAAAATCGGTCGCGTCCAGCACGCCGGTCCAGGGCTCGACAGGGTGCGGTGCCCGCCAGCGGAGATCTCCTAGCGGTGGGGCAGCGAACGGAATGCCTTTGAATGACGACACGTTGTTCGTTTCGACGCCACGCACTTGACCGGCACTCGTTGGGACGATGTCTTCGGAACTCGATTGCGTTCGCATACCGTACCTTTCATTGTGCGAAGTGCTGTGAGTTGATTCCGCCGCAATGCTCATCTTGCGTGCAGCGATCAAGTTGGTTGACGCCAGGGCCAGACCAGTTCCCAAACCGGCAATCCGAGCAACGAGCGAACGGCGGCTCAGTTCGCCCAGGCTCCGAGATGTCATTGGCTTTTTATCTGTCATCTTCGATCTCCTTTCCCATGCCACGATTTGAAAGTGTCGCCATGTGCTACGACTGTGGGTTGATTCCAAGCGGACTCCTCACAATCGAGA
>JBGTJM010000210.1:0-4242 GCA_041745115.1 Thermomicrobiales bacterium | reverse complement strand
GGACTTGAAATCGGCGGGGACGATTATCTGACGAAGCCATTTGTGATGCGTGAGCTCGTTGCGCGAGTTCGGGCCAATCTTCGCCGAAGCGCCGCCCAGGAATCGTCTGAAAGAGACGGACGAAGGTCTGACCTGAAGACCGTGCCCGCGGATCATCCAGGATGGGATCTGGGGCGAGTGGTCATCGATCTGTCTGGACGGCAGGTGCTCGTCGACGGTGAGAGTGTCTCGCTCAAGCCGAAAGAGTTCGAGTTGCTTGCGTACCTGGCAGAGAGGCCAAATGTCGCCGTCTCACGCGATGCACTGTTGAGAGACGTATGGAACTACGCCTACAGTGTTGACACGCGAACCGTAGACGTGCACATTCGAGGGCTTCGGCAGAAGCTGGAGCGTGATCCCGGCAGCCCGGAACTTATCGAAACGGTCCGGAGTCACGGGTATCGGCTCAGGGTTGCAACCTGACGCAGCTCGTTGCGAGGACCTCCCCTTGATCACCACCCTGGTTCCCGATACGATTCGTGGTCGTCTCATCGTTACGTTCATTCTGCTTTTTGCCATCGTGGCGATACTGCTCACGCTTTTCGTTGTCCAGCAGGCTGGCCAGGCGGCGAACGAGCGAGCTGACGTTGCGTACCTGGAGCAAGCCAGCCTGGTAGCGTCGGCTTTGAGCGGCTATTCGGACAGCGGCGCCGAACTTCAGCAGCAAGTCGACCGGTTGGCGGCGGGGTCGAATCGAGACATCTTCTTGCTGAATGCTCGTGACGAGATACTGGCCTCTTCAGTTGCTCGTGACGCTGTACTGGCGATTGAAGTCACAACAGGAACTTCTCTGGAGTCTGGCGGTGTCCACGCTATCGCTGGAGACTGGCGAGGGGCAGTGTCAGAAGTTCCGGACCAATCGGGGAACCGAGTTGTCCTGATCGCGACTGCTGGAGACCTCGAAACGAGGCCTGAGTCGTTGTGGCGTCCTGCGGTCCTGGGGCTTGTTGTTGCGCTTGGTTTCGTTGGACTTCTCACCTGGGGAGTGTCGAATCGGATTGCTTCCCCGCTCGAACAGCTGCGCGAACAGGTAGCGGCGGTGACCTCTGGGGATCTGACCGTGCGAGTTCCACAAGATGGCGTGCGCGATTTGAGAGATCTTGCTGGCGCGTTCAACCAGATGACGCTGCGCATCCGCGAACTGATCTCGGAAAGTGAGGCCGCGAGGCAGGAGCTCGAGCTCATTTTCGACAACCTGCGGGAGGGCGTACTTGTCGTCGACAGTCATGAGCGAATCGTCGCGAGAAATCGGAGAGCGAACGAAATCCTTGGAGCCGGGCGGGACTGGGAGCGTGCAAGCATGCCGTTCATCAGCGTGGTGCGCGACCATGATTTATTGGAGCTTTTGCGGGCGACGAAGCGTGATGGCTATGGAAGCACGGTACCCATTGACCACGCGCGATCCGGACTTTCGATCGAAGCGACCGCTATTCCTGTCTACAGAGATCAGGAGCAGCTGATCATCATCGTGCTTCGCGATGTCACAGAGATCCGGCGTCTGGAGGTGGTGCGACGTGAGTTCGTTGCCAATGTTTCGCACGAGCTTCGAACCCCCCTTGCATCGATCAGAGCGCTCGCTGAAACGCTGGAGGCAGGGGCGATTGATGATCCAGAGGTTTCTCAGGACTTCATTGTGCGGATCACCCAGGAGGTCGACCGGCTGACCGTACTGGTCGATGAATTGCTCGATCTGGCGAGGTTGGAGTCTGGTCGGATCACGCTGCAGCGTCAGGTTGTTTCGCCCGCTGATCTAATTCAAGTCGGAGTCGAACGACTGCGGCCGCAGATCGAAAGAGCGGGACTGGAACTTGAACTGGACGTCTCGGCGGCATTGCCTTCTGTGAGTGCCGATCGAGTCCGGATCGAGCAGGTACTGCTGAACCTGGTTCACAACGCCATCAAGTTCACAGCGCCCGGTGGAACGATTCGGATTGTGGCAAGGAGGACCAACGGGACTATCGAGATCGACGTTCAGGATACGGGACAAGGTATTCCCGAGGCAGAGATTCCACGTGTGTTCGAGCGTTTCTACAAGGCCGATCGTTCTCGGCGTTCGGAAGGAACCGGTCTCGGTCTGGCAATTTCGAAACACATCATCCTGGCGCATCAGGGTGAGATTTGGGCCGCCAGTGTCGTGGGAGAGGGATCCACCTTTTCTTTCTCACTTCCGATAGCGACTCAGCCAGTCGGACCGGGGACCGCCGGTTGAGTTGATTTCACGGAAGTGCTTTTTGCGAGCAGAGTGAAGCTCGCGATCAATGACCTGATGAGCGATGCCGATCCTGGAGGAACGCGGCGATCGAAGGTTGGCTCTGTTGCGACTAGCGGCGGCCGGAACGCGGATTGAGTGCGTCCTGCAGTCCATCGCCGAGAACATTGAACGCGAAAACCGTGAGGGTTAGCGCGATGCCTGGAAACATCATGTACCACCAGGCGTCGCGAAAGTAGTTTCGTGCTGACGCGAGCATTGTGCCCCACTCTGGCGACGGGGGTTGAGCGCCGAGCCCGAGAAAACTCAACGAGCTCGTCGCGAGAATGGCGAACCCGACATCGAGGGTCAGCTGGATGATGATCACCGCAACTGCGTTGGGGAAAATGTGCTTCGCAATCAGGCGAATCCGGGACATGCCCATGCTTCTGGCAGCCTCGACAAACTCCCGTTCCTTGATCGAGAGCACCTGCGCGCGGACCAGCCGCGCATACCAGGGCCAGAAAACGGTGGCCAGGGCGATCATCGTGTTCCGGAGGTCGCGGCCGAGTGACGCTGCGACAGCGATTGCCAGAACGAGGGCGGGAAACGCCAGAAACATGTCCGTGAACCGCATCAGGATTTCGTCGACGATTCCTCCCGCATACCCAGCGATCAGTCCTATGATCGTGCCGAAAACTACCGCGAAACTGAGGACAAAGAATGCGACCTGCAATGAGATGCGGGTCCCGGTAATGACTCTGCTAAATACGTCTCGTCCCAGCTCGTCGGTGCCCATCCAGTGGCTCGTGGAGGGTGGAAGGAGCTTCGAATCCGCGATGTTGACCGCAAATGGATCATGTGGGGCGATTGCTTCGCCAAATACTGCCAGAAACAGGAATCCAACGACGATTATGACGCCAGCGAGATTCAGTCGGTTGCCGACCAGGAACTGCCTGAGATTTCGACTGAGCTGAGTAGATGGTTTACGAGTTTCCTCAGCAAACAGTCCCGGAGTCGCACCAGCGTCGTGCGCCGCGGCTGATTCAGCTGACATCAGTACTTGATCCGTGGATCAAGAAAGAGATAGAGAATGTCGACGAGGAGATTCATGAGCACGAAGATGAACGCGATCACCAGTGTGGTAGCCATGATGGCGTTGTAGTCGATTTGCAGAATTGCGTTCACAGCGTAGCGGCCGATACCTGGCCATGAAAATACGATCTCAACCAGAAATGCGCCTGACAACAGAAGACCGACCTGCAGACCAATGGACGTGACGGCAGGCAACAGGGCGTTCTTGACGGCGTGACGGCTCACGACGTGCCGAGCCGATAGACCTTTGGCACGGGCCGTACGGATGTAATCCTGATCGAGTACTTCGAGCATTCCGCCCCGAACCATTCTGGTGGTGACTGCCAGTGAACCGTAGGTGAGGACGGCGACCGGCAGGACAAGATGCTGGAATGCCGTGGCAAACGTACTCCATTCACCAGTGAGCAGCGCGTCAATGGTGTACAACCCGGTTATGTGCTCCGGAGCAGCCACGCTGTCCGGCAGTCGACGCCCATCGGGCAACACTCCCAGCTTGCCGAAAAACACGAACTGCATCATCAACGCGAGCCAGAAGACTGGGACCGCAAGGCCGCTGATCGAGATAAACCGGGACACATGGTCGATGAGCGTATCACGACGAACAGCTGATGCGACTCCAAGCGGTACCCCGATGAGCGTCGAAAGGAGAAACGCATAGAGACCAAGTTCGATTGTAGCGGGCAAATAGCGCCCCAGGTCCTCACGAACAGGTTTGCGGGATGAGAAGGATGTACCGAAATCGAGTCGGGCTACACCCTTGACGTAGTTGACGTACTGGGTCGGCAGAGGTTTGTCGAGTCCATAGTCCTTCTCGATCTTTTCGACCGTGGCTGCGCTCGCCCTGGGCCCGGCCATCAGGCGAGCCGGGTTCGTTGGAATGAGATGCGATAGCGTGAACGTGATAATGGACAGACCAAACA
>JBGTJM010000209.1:0-3915 GCA_041745115.1 Thermomicrobiales bacterium | reverse complement strand
CCGCTCGGCATTCTTGACGGATCGATACCGTTCGAAGAAATCACCTTCGTTGGAGTCGTCGTGCCGATCTTCCCCGGCGAAACACGGGATCTTGCGCTCTTGAATCTCGAGCCAGGCACGTACACAATGCTTTGCTTCATTCCGGGCCCGGATGGCGCGCCGCATGCAGTCAACGGCATGATCGGCGAGTTCGAAGTCGTCCCGCCGGAGGAATAGCGCTGGGCGAAAGGGGTTCTTTTATGGAGCGGCGCTTCGCGTCGCTCCTCTTTTTGATCGGTGGTCAACCGGGGATTGCGATCTTGAGCGTTCAGATGGAAGAAGGGACGAGGATTCTTCTGGTGGATTCGGGTGGGCTTTTTCAGAACGAGCTGGATGACGAGACCCCTTGGATGGGTTACAATCCAGTACACCCAATTTGGAACGCCGGTACTTCTGGCGGTGACTTGTTGTGATTCGATTTTATGGAGGTTCAGCACGAATGTTGAAACGTCTCAGTATCGGCAGTTTGGCGTTCTTGTTTGCAATCGTTTTTGCGAGCATGAGTGCATTCGGCACTGTCAGCGCGCAAGTTGTAACGGAATGTGTGTCCCCTGGACTTCCTGACGGCACCCCAACGCCGATGGAAGACATGGACGGCATGGATATGGGCAGCCCTGAGGCGGAGGGTGACATGGCCAGCCCGGAGGCCATGGACATGGAGCCGATGGAACTCCCTGAGCCTCCTGTCGTTCCAGTTGGCGAACCGGCCGACGAGGAAACCGCCGCAGCGATCGATGCAGCGCTTTCAAACTACGCTGCCTGCCTGTCAGAAGGCTGGAGCACGAATGACCCGGCGCTCTATGTCGCGCTGGAAACAGAAAACTTCTGGATGACTTCATCAGGGTCAGCAAATCCACACGACCGAGTGATGTTCGAGTCGGATTCACCGTTCAGCTCACTCGAGTTGCTTGGCATTTCTGACCACATGGTGCATGAAGATGGACGGGTTAGCGGAGATATTTCAGCTGTAACTGGAAACTGGCTGATCAAGATTCGCGCCGTACTTTCTGAGGAAGACGGAACTTGGCTCTACGACGAGGAGTACTTCCTTTCACCCGATACATCGTCATTCGACACGGTTTCGGTGAATGGCCTCAACATCACTGAAACCACGGACGAGGCGACCGGCGAAATCACCTACGCGTTCGAGTTCCTCGGCAGCCCGACCATCGAGCAGACCGAAGTTCTCGTATTCAATGTGACCAATTCCGGCGAGGAGCTGCACGAAGCGATCGTCGCGCAGCTACCTGAGGGCGCCGACCCACTCGGTCTTCTTGATGGCTCCCTGGGTTTTGAAGAGGTCAGATTTTTGGGAGGCGTCTTTGATATCTTCCCTGGCCAGACCGCTGATCTCGCGCTTGTGAATATGGAGCCGGGTACGTACACACTTCTCTGCTTCTACCCCGGCCCGAGCGGGCTCCCACACGCCGCCGAAGGCATGGTTGGACAGTTCGAGATCGTGCCGCCGGCCGAGTAACGTTTTAGTTTGGGTTCCCGGAGGCGGGCAACGGTGCTCGCCTCCCAGAAGTCCCGACCATGGGGTCGGGCAACGGATTTATCGAATCAAGGAGCAAGGATTGATGGCGAAACAGGGACCGTTCTGGGGGATCTATCAGGATCTCAAAGCTGGCAAGATTACCCGCCGTGATTTCATCGCTCGGGCTACCGCACTTGGTGTGGCATTGCCGGTTACGATGTTTGTGCTCAACTCCATCACCATTGGAGGCGCATCGGCGCAGGATGCGACGATGGGGCGACCGTCAGTCGGCACCGAGGGCCAGACTCGCGGCGCCGGGGGCGAGCTGAAGATTCTGCAATGGCAGGCAGCTACTATCGCCTTCGCCCACAAGGGCCAGGGCACCAAGGATTCACTGGCATCCAGCCTGGTGATCGAGCCTCTCTTCTCTTACGCAGCCGATGGCGCGTTGCTTCCCACCCTCGCATCTGAGGTGCCAACGATCGAAAACGGTGGGCTCTCGGAGGACCTCCGGGTTGCCACCATCAACCTGTTGGAAGGTGTTCTGTGGAGTGACGGAGAGCCTTTCACTGCCGAAGATGTTCTCTTCACCTGGCAGTGGATCCGGAACGAGGAGAATGCATCGACGAGTTTCACCACCTGGGAGACCGTCGAGTCGATTGAGGTTCTGAGTCCCACGCAGGTTCAGGTCACGTTCACCGAGGCGTCGCTGGCATGGTATGTGCCACTCGCTGGCGCATATTATGGCGGCATCATTCCGAAGCACGTTCTTGACGTTGAGGATGCAGAGTCGGCTGGTACTGCCTTCCTGACCAACCCGATTGGCACTGGTCCCTACAAGGTCGAGACCTTCCAGGAAAACGATCAGGTCATCTATGTGGTCAATGACAACTATCGAGAGCCCAACAAGCCATATTTCGCGACGGTCAACCTGAAGGGTGGCGGAGACGCCGGTTCTGCTGCTCAGGCAGTCCTTCAGACTGGCGACTGGCACTTCGCCTGGAATCTCCAGGTCGAGCCAGCCATTCTGCGCCAGATGGAAGAGGATGGTGGCATTGGCCGCGTCTACGCGACGCCAGCTACCAATGTCGAGCGCCTGATGTTCAACTTCGCTGATCCGAACGTCGAGGTTGACGGCGAGCGCGCGCATCTGTCAGTTCCCAACCCGCGTGTTGGTGAGCTGGCCGTCCGCCAGGCGCTGGCACTTGGCGTCGATCGCGATTCTATCGCCAACCAGTTCTACCAGGGTGGCGATCTCGAGCCACCAGGACGGAACATTCTCACGGGACTTGCGGCCTATGAGTCGCCAAACACCACAACCGAGTTCAATGTCGAGGCAGGCAATCAGCTTCTCGAGGAAGCAGGTTGGGTGCTCGATGGCAATGTCCGCTCCAAAGACGGTGTAGAGCTGAGCGTCACCTACTACACATCCATCAACGCTGTCCGCCAGAAGACCCAGCAGGTGGTGAAGCAGGCGTGGGAGCAGATGGGAGTACGGGTCCAGCTTGGACAGGTCGACTCAGGAGTTTTCTTTGCCAGCGCTCCGGGCAACGATCAGACATATGGCCACAACTATCGTGACATTCAGATGTACACCAGTGGCCCGGTTTCACCGTTCCCCCTGACGCACATGCAGGACTACTATTCAGGCACAAACAACAGCAACATTTCCCAGAAATCGAATGACTGGTCGGGAGTGAACAATCAGCGCTGGGTGAATGCCGAGTACGACGCGCTGTACGAAGAAGTGCAGGCGACCACTGATGCCGAGCGAGCGGCTGAGCTGTTCATCCAGATGAATGATCTGGTGATCAACGAAGTCGTGGTGATACCTCAGGTGGCGCGCGCTGCTGAGAAGTACGCGGCCTCCGACGAATTGGTCCCGGATAACATCGCCGGCAGTGGCTGGGAGCCTCTGTACTGGAACATCGCGAACTGGACTGCTGTCAGCCAGTAGATCTGAACGTTCGAGAGATGCGAGGCGGGGGAGCCATTGGCTCTCCCGTCTTTTTTTGTTGCCTTCAGTCACCGTCGAGCTCGCCAGTTTGTAGCTCCTGGGCATGTCCAAAGGACCTAGCGGCTACAATCACATGGCATTCGATGACTGTAGCCGGAAGCTGAAGCTCGAACGCGTGGCGCCTTACTGCATCAACCCGTTTCGGGCACGTTGATCCGAAACACCAGGGCAGCATGACCGAGACGAACGAGCCGACATCAGAAGAGCAGGAGCCCGAAACGTTGCCAGCTGAGGAAGCAGCTGACGCTGCTCCGAAACGGCCAACGCTTGTCTATCTGGCGTTGGCTGCAGGCGCGGCCGTTCTGCTCATATTGCTGCTGATCGTCTGGCTCTCGTCTAGAAACGGTCAGCAGATCGAACCCGCTCTCTGCCTCGATATCGA
>JBGTJM010000208.1:0-2345 GCA_041745115.1 Thermomicrobiales bacterium | reverse complement strand
CAGCCCTCTCATGGATTGGTCATATTCAACGGCCAGCCCGTTTCAGGGCCGGATCCCTGCGTCATCTACGTTCCCCAGCGGACGCTCGTCGACTGGACGTTCCCCATCAGTGTGCTCGATGTCGTCCTGATGGCCCGGATGCACCAACGCTCCCGATTGCGCGCCTTCCTGCAAAATGATCGCCAGTCAGCACTCACTGCTCTGGCCAAAGTTGGTATGGATCACTTATCCGGGGTTCAGATTAGCCAGCTCTCCGGGGGCCAGCAGCAGCGAGTATTCCTGGCCCGCGCGCTTCTGGCCGAAGGCGAAGTCTATCTTCTGGATGAGCCTTTCACGGGAATCGATGCGCCGACCCAGGAATTGATCACTCGCCTGTTTCAGGACCTCTGCCAGTCGGGCAAGACCGTTATCGCAGCGACTCACGACTTCGAACAGGCGATGGATGGCTCTGATCGCGTCGTGCTTATCAACCGAAAGATTCTCGCAGACGGCCCGCCCCAGCTCGTTTTCTCGCCCGAAACCCTCCAGCTCGCCTACGGCAGTCATCTTGGGTTCCTCTCGCGCTTCGCGGCTGCAGGCATCGTTCAATGATTTCCTGGATCACAGATCCCTGGGCACACGCGTTCATGCAAAACGCCTTTCTGGCGTCGGCTCTGGTTGGCTTGATTTGCGGCATCACCGGCACCTTCGTCACCCTCAAGGGCCTCGCCTTTATGGGTGATGCCCTGGCTCACGCAATCTTTCCAGGGGTGGTCATCGCATACGTCGCCGGCGGTAGTCTGCTGATCGGCGCGCTGATCGCAGCAGTCGTTGTCTCGATGATTATTGGCGTAATCAGCAGCCATTCACGTTTGTCTCACGATACTGCCATCGGCGTGATGTTCGTCGGCGCGTTTGCGCTGGGAATCGCTATCATCTCGACCCAGCGAACATATGCCCGTGACCTCACTTCGATTCTGGTTGGTTCGATTCTTGGCGTATCCCGGCGCGATCTCTACCTCACCGCGGCGGTTGGGTTATTCGTCATCATTGTGCTGATCTTGATCAGGCGAGAGCTGATCGCGATCTCGTTTGATCGGGTCTTTGCAGAGGCATCAGGAATCCGGGTGGGGCTTTACGAACAGGTCTTTCTGGTGGTGTTGTCGCTGACGATTGTCATTTCACTGCAGACGGTGGGCAATATCCTCGTGCTGGCTATGCTCGTAACCCCGGCCGCAACTGCGAGATTGCTCACCATCCGGCTCATTCCGATGCTCGGGCTGGCGGCGGCTATCGGCGCAGCATCTGGCGTCGTCGGCCTCTACGCTTCGTATCATTTTGCGGTCTCCAGTGGCGCCGCAATCGTGCTCGTAGCAACCGCTGCGTTCATTGTGGCCTTCCTATTCGCGCCTCAGGCAGGTCTGATTACAACGGCGATCCGCCGCGCCTTGCACTTTCCCTATCCTGAACGCGACCGATTTCCGGATATCTCCGGGTCCTAGTAGCTCTCTTCCTTTCACCACCAACGAAAAACCGGCCGGCCCTGCGGCCAACCGGTTCTGGATACGACACTGCGACTTGACCCTACCAGTGGACCTCGACTCTCGATCCAATCGAGAGAAAATCGAACACGATCTCGGCAGCCCACAATGGCAATGCAACACATCCACCGGTCGCGCCATCGCCGTTTGGCAGAACATTTCCTGCCGCATCCAGTGAATACGAGTGAAATCCGTTATACCGATACGGATCGAACCCAATCCAGTATTTGATATACGCCTGACCCCACTCAGTCCAGGCCAGGTCTCTATGCTTGCTATACACATAGTAGGTGCCATTGGCGGTCGCATAGAAACCGTCGTTCGACTGATCCCAACCGAGTGATGACCAATAGCTGGCAACAACCGAATTGCCTTCGTAGAGCGTCACCATCCGAGTGCTCCGGTTGACGTCAGCCCATCGTTCGCCGGATCCACCGCCGCCAGAGCCGCCCCACCCAACACTGCCATTGATCAGCAGATACGCCCCATACGACCATCCAACCGTGCCTCGATACTCGACCTTGTACCAGCCATCATCCGTTGGACCCGAGAGAACGCCAACATACTCGCCGCTCCACATCTGCAGAACGACGCCTGCCCAGGTGCCTGGACCATCACGCAGGTTCAGCACATCGGTGTTGACCCAGCCATCCGAATAGGCGTAAGCAGATGGCGCTCCGGTGCTCAGAGCGCCTGCAAGCGCAATCAGAATCGCCACAACTGCGGTCAGCCCAATACGTCGCGCCATAGCCAGCGGCGCTCCGGTGCGACTGGAGTTAGCTCCAGTTTGCTTTGTCATCTGGATTCCCTTCCCTCGTTGAACGA
>JBGTJM010000207.1:0-17467 GCA_041745115.1 Thermomicrobiales bacterium | reverse complement strand
GCCGTCTGCCGGAGACATGATCGTGTGGGGACCCAATCGCCTCTTTGAAGAGGGAAACGTTGTCGACTCTGGTGCTGTGACTCAGGGATTCTGCGTGCTGGTCGATGGCTCAGGCCAGTGCCAGCTCGTCGAGACCATACTCTTCGAAGACGGTAGTACGCTGGAGCTCCAGGGTATCCAGGCGGCGGGATCAGCGGAGTCCAACCGAACCATTGTCGGTGGTTCTGGTATCTACGAAGGTGCATCAGGTGTTGTTGCAGTCGAGCCGTCGGACGACCTGATTCTCTGGACGAAGACGTTCGACATTCGGTACTGAGTGCCGGCATCCCGCTGAAAACCCAGTCGCTTTTCGAAACCCCTTGGTGGACTGGTCCGTATAGATTGGGTGGGTGAAGCCGCACCGAACCGACGGGTGGCGCAATTGCCAAGCTGAAAGGAGCTCGCTTGCGAGAACGACTGACAAGACGCGACATGCTCCTGGCCGGTGGCGCAGCTGCGATGAGCCAGTTCGCGTTCCGTTTCGAAAGAGCCGAGAGCCAATCTGCAGCGATCCGGAACGTCCCAGCGCCCGTGCGGGATCCTGCCGCTTACACAGCCTACATTCCAACTGCCAGCAAAACCGGACCTTTTTACATCTACACCTGTGAGTTCGATGCAGCCTGGGCCATCATGACCACGTTTGGGGTTGAAGCATCCCTGGACGAGCAACTTGCCGCAATCGCCATCGATCGTCGAAGAGAACCCTGGTACGAATGGCGATCAGACGGCGTGTACATCTTTGGCGGTGACATCACCACGTCCTACTCCGGCGATTTCACGAGCAATTTCCTTTGCAGGACGACCTGGCGCGGTATGAGTCCAGTGTTCGAGAGCTTCGGGTTCAAGGTCAGTCGCGTGTCTACTCGATCACGCATTGAACGTTTCCTGCGACGAGGTCGTCTGATCTGGATCAAGACCACTGTCGACTTTCGGGACTGGACTCCTGCGACCTGGATCACTCCCGAGGGAAACCAACTGCCGGTTGTTCTCAGCAACGACCATGCGATGGTCATCATCGGCTACAACGACGAGGTCGTTGTGATGCGAGACGTCCTTGGCCCGACCGACACAAACTGGGAACGACCTTACGAGTTCGAAGTGTCCTGGGACAGATTTCTGGCATGCTGGGGAGCCCAGGGGAACGATGGATTGGCTGTCGCGCCCGCAGGATAAGCTGGAATCCTCAATGGCGACGCCTACTGTGCCAGCTGAGTAGGGCCGGCATCCTCGACGGGTTCGGTGCTCTCAGCCAGACGCTTGATTTCCTTCAACATTTTGCGGGACATGATGAACGCCCCCGGTTCGATGAGCAACATCGTCGGCCACATCAACGGGTTGGTGTCTTTGAGTACCTGCCGATAGCTCCAGTTTGCCCGTAACCGCGTAACCAATCTTGTGGATGGGCCAATCTCAGGAAAGAGACTGAACGCCCAGGAACAACGAGCACGATCAAAATCCGCCGGTGGTCCGAGAACCAGGCTCCGGCCCGGCTCCACGGCAAGCACCGTCATCGTGCCGTTTTTGTCGAGAACATCTCCTACCGAGACGGACTGGAATTCGGGGATGATCTGTCTGGCATTGACGATCCGCATGCCTACCAGACGCTCGATCCACGTGTAACTGTAGTATCCGGCCCTCGGCGAGTCACCAATCTGGACGATCCAGGGCCAAATGTCCTCAGGCGAACGCACGATCGAAATGGCCATCGTGCTTGTCAGGTTTGGGTCAGTCACCCAGTCGTCGCATGGCATTGAACGAGTGAGTTCATCAGCTGAGGCTCCCCATGTCAGATACCATCGGCGCACCTTCCATGAGAAACTCAAAATTGCGCCAACCACACCAACCCAGCCAACAATCTGTCTGCTTCTCATTTTTCGACCCGTCGCGTATTCAATTCCCAGACTGAACCAATCAATCAGACCTAAGAAAGTCTGACCTACACGATGTTGCACAGCCGTCTGTAACAGCGGCCTGGGTGCGTCAAAACCAATACAGACCCGAAACCAACTGCCACTACAACTTATCCGCTCAATTGGCCGGTCAGGCCAGGCAGTCACGCGATTCGTTTGCGGCGATGTAGTAGGTCCTTTGCGCCGGGTAGTACTCGTCCCAGTCGGGCATTGGATGTCCTGACAGGCTGGCAGCCAGCCTGTCGGCGTAATACTCCCAGCCTGGCCCGATATCAGCTGGGTCTGTTCCTGGGGTCAGCTCCTGCACGAACACCATGACCGTGCCGGCCGCCGATTCACGGAGCTCGATGGACACGTTCCACGTCACGTCAGCTGTAACCGCCATGGCGAGTTCGAGATAACCCGGTGGATCGCAGGCGATGATATCGACAGGCGCTGCGGACGCACCTTCCTCGGCTGACATCGTAAACATCACCTGTTTGCCCGTCCCTGCCTCGCCGGACCAGTGGCCAATCCATTGTTCAGTCAGCGTGGATTCGGTCAGGCCGTTCCACACCGTTTGAATCGGCAGGTTGAACGTACGCGTGAGACGCAGTTGCTTATTTGCTGGCCCACAAATAATCTCGCCAGTCGGAATTATTCCCATGTTCTCCTCCTCCCAATCATCCACTCGCCGCTCAACCGAACACACGATGCAGCGAAGCGCACGTCGTTCCCTACTCCTCATCGAAGACCAGTGGTCCCCTCGACCCAAAACTATCGTCAGAACTCGTTTCTAATCTCGAAGGTCTATTCGCACGGAGCAGAATTCGAGCGACTGGAACTGGTACCTGCTTATGGCAGGCGCTTGCTCAGCAGGCCCTCCTGCCGTATAAGTCAACCACACACAGACGATTCGAACGGCAATTACTGGAGCAACGCCATGACCACAGGAATGCCAGATACACCTCAGCTTCTGGACATGTACACCCGGATGATCCAGATACGCACATTCGAGGACGCTGCCGGCAAGAGCTTCGCGGATGGACTGGTTCCCGGTTTTGTCCATCTGTACGCCGGGGAGGAAGCTGTCGCTGTTGGAGTGTGCGCACACTTGACGGATGACGACTTCATCACCAGCACGCATCGCGGCCATGGTCACTGCATTGCCAAGGGCGTGGATATCCCGGGGATGGTCGCCGAGCTGATGGGCAAATCCACGGGTGTGTGCAATGGCAAAGGCGGCTCCATGCACATTGCCGATGTCGACAAGGGCATGCTCGGAGCTAACGGAATCGTTGGCGGCGGTCTGCCGCTCGCCTGTGGCGCAGCGTTGACGGCGAAGACTCAGGGCAAGGGAGCCGTGGCGGTGTCGTTTTTCGGCGACGGCGCATCGAACCAGGGAACGTTCCACGAATCGCTCAACCTGGCGGCGATCTGGAAGCTACCCGTTGTTTTTGTCTGCGAGAACAACGGGTATGCCGAAGCAACGCCCGTGTCCTACCACTGTTCGGTGGGCGACATTGCCAATCGAGCCGCTTCGTATGACATTCCCGGAGTCGTGGTTGATGGACTCGATCTTTTTTCGGTGTACGAAGCTGCGGGTGCCGCGATCGAGCGGGCCCGAGCAGGTGCCGGCCCGACGCTGCTGGAGGCCAAGACATATCGCTACTACGGTCACTTTCAGGGAGACATGGTCACCTACCGGCTGGATGAAGAAGTCAACGCCTACCGTGACCGGGATCCAATCACTACGTTGCGCACGTACCTGCTCTCTCATGACCTCACTTCCGAAAGCGAACTGGAGGCCATCGACTCCCGGATTCGCGCCGAGCTCGAACAATCCTGGGACGACGCCAAAGCAGCCGCCTGGCCTGAGCCAGAGGAGGCGCTCGAAGACGTTTACGTGTCATTCTGATCGATGATTCCAGCAGGAGGACCATAGTGATGACCGCGACAGTCGCAGGCACCAGGCAAATGTCCTACAGCGAGGCCGTGAACGAGGCGCTCCGCATAGCAATGCGGGAAGACCCGACCGTTATCCTGATGGGAGAGGATATCGCTGGCGGCGCTGATGTCGACCATCTCATCAACGAGGATGCCTGGGGTGGCCCAATGGGCGTGACGAAAGGGCTTGTGCAGGAGTTCGGACGCGATAGAGTGCTGGACACCCCAATCACAGAAGCCGGGTTCATCGGAGCGGCGGTCGGTGCTGCCGCGACTGGCCTGCGTCCAGTTGCGGAGTTGATGTTTGTCGACTTCTTTGGTTGCTGTATGGACCAGATTTTCGATCAGGGAGCAAAGCTCCGCTATATGTTTGGCGGCAAAGCGAAATGCCCGCTTGTGATTCGGACAATGATTGGCGCAGGGGTCAATGCGGTTGGCCAGCACTCTGGCTGCCACTACTCAGTGTTCACCCACATGCCAGGCATCAAGACCGTCGTGCCTTCGACGCCGGCTGATGCCAAGGGGCTCCTGCTCTCTGCGATTCGGGACGACGACCTGGTGATGGTCTTTGAAAACAAAGTTCTGTACAACACACGTGGACCGGTGCCTGACGGCAATGAGGGCATTCCACTCGGAAAAGGCGACATCAAACGGCCGGGAGACGACGCAACCATCGTCGCCATATCCCGAATGGTGCAGCAATCCCTCGCTGCGGCCACTTCGCTTTCCAACGAGGGAATCGAAGTGGAGATCATCGATCCACGCACACTCTCACCACTCGACGAGGACATGATTCTGTCATCTGTCGAGAAGACACATCGGCTCGTTATCGTCGATGAAGACAATCCTCGTTGCTCCTCTGCGGCCGACATTGCTGCTCTGGTGGCTGACAAAGGATTCGACTTGCTCGACGCTCCTATCAAAATGGTCACCGCTCCGCATACGCCGGTACCGTTCAGTCCGCCGCTCGAGCAGTTCTACATTCCCAGTCCTGAGAAGATTGCCGAAACCGTGCGGCAACTCATCTGAGCGGAGCATTTCGGATTCCGAAGAAAGAGCAAGCTGATGCCCACAATTGTCAAAATGCCAAAATGGGGGCTCACCATGACGACGGGGACAGTGGTCGCCTGGATGTCGGAGCTCGGAACAGAAATCTCGGAGGGCGATCCCCTGCTAACAGTCGAAACCGAAAAGGCAGTGGATGATGTTCCCGCGCCTGCCGACGGAGTCCTCTACCGAATCGTCGCTGCCTCGGGCACGGAAGTGGCGGTCAGCGCCCCAGTTGCGATCATCCTTTCGCATGGTGAATCGGCATCCGATGAAGAGATTGATGCACTCATCGCCGCTGCGTCTCCGGCTGCACAGGAGACTGATCAGCCGGCAGACTCAACACATTCGATAAGAGAGCGGCGAGCTGCCAGCCGCGACCGCGGGGGACGCATCAACGCCTCTCCTGCCGCCAGGAAACTCGCCGCCGAGCTGGGTGTCGATCTTGCCACCGTCGACGCTACGGGACCTGGAGGTCGCATCACGAGCGATGATGTGCAGATTGCCGCTGACAGCGCCCATGATCCCAGCCCCGTCGAGAGCGATGTTTTGCTGGACGACGGGAGAGCGCTACGGGTCCTGACCGCTGGTCCCAAAAGCGATCTGCCGTTCGTATTTCTGCACGGACTGGGAGGCTCGCTCAGCACCTGGCAGATCGTCCTCGGCGGACTTGCAGAGTCGCACTACGTCGTAGCGATTGACTTGCCAGGTCACGGCAAGAGTAGCAAAGCCGATCCAGAGGGAACGGCCTTCTCCATAGCGGGACTTGCCGAAGCGATTGGGCAGGTGCTGACGCGGCTCCGAGTCTCACGTGCTGTTGTTGCAGGACACTCCCTTGGCGGTGCCGTTGCGCTTGAGCTCGCGCGTCTCCATCCCGATCAGGTTGCGGCGCTCTGTTTGATCAACAGCGCAGGTATGGGAGCTTCGATTAGTGCCGAGCTTTCAGAGATCATGCTCGGCGAACCTGGTGAAGATACGGCAACGGCTCTGCTAAACCTGTTCATGGAGGACAAAAAGTACGTCGCGAAGCGAGCCATAGAAGACATGAGCGCGAATCAACTTGGAGCGGGATCCTGGACTGCTCAACAGGCAATTGCCGCACAAGCGTTTGCAGGTGGAAGCCAGATAACGTTTGTTGCGGAACATCTCCCTGAGGTTTCGCAGCCAGCGCTGATCATCTGGGGTGATCTCGATCGAGTCATCCCGCTCGTTCACGCAATCGACGGAGCTCGTGCAATTCCGAACTCCTGGCTCGCCCTTCTTCCGGGAGTTGGACATGTGCCGCAGGTGGAACAACCTGATGCCGTGACTCGCCATCTGGACCGATTCGTCAGGTCGCTTGCTTGAACGACTCCAGACCACCCATCGTCGGCATCATCGCGAACCCGGCTTCGGGGAAAGACATCCGACGGCTTGTGGCCCACGGCTCCACCTTCGACAACAACGAGAAGATCAATATCATCAGACGGATTCTGATCGCATTGGGACATCTCGGAGCACCCGACATCTGGTATATGCCAGACACCTACGGAATCGTACCAAGAGCGCTCGAACACGCCAGGACAAAAGTCGAGGCTCACGAAATCCCGATGGCTCTCCTCGGCAACGCACCCGACTCGACCGAGGCCGCCATGCATCTGCGGGACATGGGAGCGTCGTGCATCGTAACGCTCGGAGGGGATGGCACCAATCGCGTCGTCGCAAAAGGCTGCGGACCTGTGCCACTGATCCCCATTTCCACTGGCACGAACAACGTCTTCCCCCGGATGATTGAAGGAACGATTGCGGGAATCGCAGCGGCAGCAATTGCTCGAGGAATCGCTCAAGACGCCATCAATCAATCACCCCGGTTGGAGGTCGTGATCGATGGCGAAATAACTGACATCGCTCTCGTCGATCTCGTGGTGTCGCACCAGCCCTGGGTTGGATCTCGTGCCGTCTGGCGGGCCGAAGACATTCAGGAGGTTGTGCTATCACATATCCCGAAGATTGCGATTGGCATCAGCGCGATTGGATCGATCCTTCTCGAACCGATTGACCGAAGAGGCAGAGGCCTTCACGCGGTGTTCGGACCGGGTGGAAACAAGATTCTTTGCCCAATCGCGCCTGGGCTGTTTAGTGATCTGCAGGTGACGCACTCGACCCCTGTTGGCATCGGTTCACGAATTCGGCTCAGGAAGAGCAATGGCACGCTGGCACT
Source organism: Thermomicrobiales bacterium (assembly GCA_041745115.1). Taxonomy (GTDB): domain Bacteria; phylum Chloroflexota; class Chloroflexia; order Thermomicrobiales; family UBA6265; genus JAHBVL01. The sequence goes on along the minus strand of JBGTJM010000207.1, from coordinate 10,345 downwards.
GGACGGAGAGCGAGAGATCGAGCTTCACGGGAACCAGCAGATCGAAGTTCGACTCACCAATTGCGGGCCAAGGGTGGTGAACATCGAACGTGCAGTTGCCGCCGCGATCGATGCGAGGATGTTCACCATTTCCTGATTCATTGGCAGAGGAGGTCCAGCGACGCAATGCCTTCCAGCACTTCTCCGCGGGTCAGACCGCCAACGATAAGGGCACCGTCCGACAGCGCCAGGAGCCGTCGATAAAACCCTTCCGCCTCAGCACATGCGGCCCCGGTGGCATCGAACTCGATCCAGGTTGTCAGGGCATTCTCCATCTGGTCATATTGACCGGTTTGCTCGAGATACGGCAGCAGCATTTCTCGCGTTGAATCGTTCAAGGGGTGACCTGAAACTCGACGAATCACGTCATCCAGTCCGGGTAGATCCGTTTGACTCATGTCCGATTCTGTTTTGATGACCTCAAGGTACATCCTGAGGCTTTTGACGTAGCGCGGCAGGGCTTCCGAATCGTTGCCTTGCGCCTCGTATGTCAACCCCTCCTCTCTCAGCAGCTCACCAAGCGCCAGAAATCGGTCAGCCGCTACCGGCCCCTGAGCTGACATCAAATTGACCAGATCATCCTCTGAAATGGCATGTATCAGCGAACCGGGCAGGCCCGCCAATCTGCCATAGGCCCGATCAAGAACCGTGAGCGCTTCGTCGAAGTCTCCATCCTCCCTGAGCCGCAGGACCCGAGTGATGAAGATTCCTATCTGCTGGATCATTCTGAGAATGTAGTCCTGATGCACGCATTCACTCCAGAAGTCAGATTTCTCCGTGCCCCATGTCCATAAGGTACAGTCTCGCAGAACCAGCAGTTGCGAGCAGTCGAGGAGCCTCAATGAATAACGACCTCTGTTTCATGTCAGCGACCGAAATGATCGACAGGTTTCGCCGACTCGAACTCTCGCCTGTTGAGGTCGCCGCTGCCGTGCTGCAGCAGATCGAGACATACGACGGAAAGCTCAATGCATTCGTTACCGTCACTCACGAACTGGCAATACGCCAAGCGGAAGCCGCCGAGGCAGCCTACAAGCGTGGTGACACCCGGCCCCTCGAGGGAGTCCCGCTATCGATCAAGGATCTCACTCCAACAAAAGGGATCCGGACCACCCGGGGTTCTCTGCTCGACCCGGACTGGATTCCGGATTACGACCCGCCAGTGGTTCAGCGACTCTACGAAGCTGGAGCAGTGATGCTCGGAAAATCCAACACCCCGGAGGTTGGGTGGAAGGGGGAAACAACCAACCTCGTCACCGGATCGAGCCACAATCCGTGGAAACATGGGAAGACTCCTGGAGGTTCGAGTGGAGGAGGAGCCGCCGCGGTCGCCGCAGGCATGGGTCCGCTTGCGCAAGGAAGTGATGGCGCTGGCAGTATTCGTATCCCTTGCGGTTTCTCTGGAATCTTTGGGTTCAAACCGAGCTTTGGTCTTGTTCCTCAATATCCTGCTTCGGTGCTCGGCGACGTGTCTCACATGGGGCCGATGACGCGCACTGTTGCCGATGCGGCCCTGATGCTCACCGTCATGGCCGGCGCTGACGCCTCGGATAGATGGAGCTTCTCGAGCGGCATCGATTACAGCTCCGCACTCGACCCGTCCCAGATGACGGGTCTGCGAGTCGCCTGGTCTCCCGATCTCGGGTACGCCGCAGTCGACCCAGAAGTCGTGGAACTCGCATTTCAGGCAACCTCGGCGTTTCGAGAGGCAGGGACGACAGTTATCGAGGCCACGCCCGATCTGCCCGATCCCTGGGACATCATCGACCCAATCTGGGCCTGCGGCATGGCCGCGATGCACAAGGAGAATCTGGACCTGGTCCGCGAGCTGATCGACCCGGGCCGCCTCGAAGTCATCGAATCGGCGTCACGCTTCTCCAGTATCGACCTGGCGAATGCCTTGATACGTCGATCAGCCTACTACGATGGGCTGCGCAAGTTCTTTGACAATTTCGATCTTCTATTGACACCCACGCTGCCTTGTCCGGCCTTCGATGTCGGTCTCGCGCATCCAGGCGAGATCGCGGGCCGACCCACTACTTACCTCAGTTGGACGGCGTTCACCTATCCGTTCAACCTGACCGGATCTCCCGCTGCAACCGTTCCCGCCGGTTTCACCCGCCACGGCCTTCCGATCGGGTTGCAAATCGTGGGCCGGCGTCATGAGGATGCACTGGTGCTCAGCGCGGCCGCTGCTTTCGAGCAGAGACGCCCGTGGGCCGATCGCAGACCAGATCTCAGTGCCTTGGAGAACGACCAACAGTGAACCAGAAAAGGGTGCGGCCCGTAACATTCTCGTAACTGTTGTGCGAATCAGGTCATTGGGCTTAGCTATAGTTGGATTTCTGCGGGTAGCCCGCCGACGTTCAGAAACGAATGGAGTTGATCACTATGGACATCCGGTTGAGTCGTCGAGAGTTGATTGCTGCTGCAGGTGGAGTCGCCGTTGCTTCGACGGTTGTCCCGAAGAGCGTCGCTTCGCAGGAAGCGACATGGAGCCTGGTCGACGATGGTACCTCCGGCCCTACCCCTCGCTGGGACCACCATCTGGCCGCTGATGAAGAGACCGGCTTGCTTCTGGTCTACGGCGGGCGGGATGTAAATGGCACGGCGCTGGGCGACACCTGGCTTTTCGACCTCGAATCAGGAGTCTGGTCCCAATCCGATGCGGCGGGCCCATCCCCGAGGTTCGGCTCAGCCATTGCCGAAGACCGGGGTCGTCGTCGCCTGTATCTCTTTGGTGGCGAAGATGCTGGAACCTTCTATTCCGACACATGGCGTTTCGATTTCAAGGCCATGGAGTGGCGAATTCAGGATGACGGCTCAGCGGTGGGACCTTCACCACGCTACGGTCTGGCTGGATCGCTGGATAGCGACGACAATTTTGTTATCTCGCATGGCTTTACCTTCGAAGGACGCTTCGACGACACATGGGTGTTCGACACCCGAAACAAGACATGGACGGATCGCTCGCCGGCCGAGGAAACACGCCCGCTCAAACGATGCCTGCATGAGATGGTTCAAGACACTGCTTCCGACAGACTGGTGCTCTTCGGAGGCTGCTCGTCGGGATTTGGCCCATGCCCGCAGGGTGATCTCTGGTCCTTCGATCTGGTAACCGGAGCCTGGACCGACATTACGCCTGCCAGCGGTCCTGCGGCTCGATCGAATCCGGCAATGGTCTGGGATAGCACCAACAGCAGGGTGCTGCTTATCGGCGGCCTGGCTGATGCAGGATACGTCGCCGATCTCTGGGAAGGTCAGTTCGAAGGCGATTCATTCGTCTGGACGGAGACAGGGGCAATCGGCCCATCCGGTAGGGGAAGTCACGATGCGATCGCCCTCAATCAGACCGTGTACGTCTTTGGCGGACGGAACAATGATGGCACTCTGAACGATCTGTGGGCCCTGCAAATAGTCTGACGCTTTGAGGTTGCTGATGCCCAGCGCCGACATTTGTTATGCTCCAACCTGGTTGCGTCGGAAACACCGACGCAACCTTCGATTTACTCCCAAGTGAGAGAGGATCGCGGACCAGGTGCCACTCGAAGCTGGAAATACTGCGCCTTCGCTTTCGACAACCTACGCCGATCAGACGGATACCGACCAGAACATCGCCGAAGCGCTAGCCAACGGTCCAGTTGTCGTGGGTCTCTACAAAAGCTCATGCGCCGCAAGCAAGGCCATGATGCCGTTGCTCAATCGACTGAAGGACCGCTACCAAGATGCCGGACTGGGCGTGTTTGGTGTGGCACAGGACTCAGCGAACGTCACGCGGTCATTTGTCCGCAGGACTGGTATCAACTATCCCATTCTGATCGAGGGTGACGACTACCCGATTTCCAGAGCGTTCGATATCTTCGCAACCCCGACCATCTACGTCATCGACCAGGCTGGTCAGATAACCTACTCGACCATGGGCTTCCTGCGGGATCAGTTCAACGATATTGCCGCCGCTGTCGCTCACGCGTTGGGTCAGGAACCCGAGACGATGGTAAGCGACGACGAAGAAGATATTCCCCGATTCGTCCCTGGCTGACCAAGCAAACATCTCGACTAGGGTTCCTGGTCGCTTACCCCCCCCAATGAACCAGCAAGGCATGCGAAACGCGCGGAATACCGACCCGAGGTCAGGTACGATTGTTCGGATGGTGGATCAATAGCGAGGAAGGACCAGCATGAGCGCAACGATGCCCGTGGAAGTGTTCGTGTCCGGTCTGAATTCGCCGGAAGGTCCTGCATTTGACCGGGATGGGAACCTGTTCTTCGTCAATTGGTTGACCAGCTCGATCATGCGAGCGACGCCAGCGGGAGATGTTTCCGAATACTTCAATACGGGTGGAATTCCGGCAGGGTTGGCCTTCCATCCCGACGGCTCTCTGTACGTTGCAGACGAAGGCGATCAAATTCACGGAGTCATGCGTATCACCCCTGATGGAGATAGCACGATTCTGGTTAATGAGTACAACGGTAAGCCGCTGAACGGGGCCAATGATCTGGTCTTCGATCTCAACGGTGTTCTCTACTTTTCGGACCCATGGCAGACGTCGCTTGAGAATCCGGTAGGCGGTTTCTACCGGCTCTTCCCAGATGGCACCCTCGAACAGATCGACACCGGGCTGGCCTTTCCGAATGGTGTCGCGCTTGCAGATGACGGCACCGCGGTGTATCTGGCCGAAACTCAGCGAAACCGAATTCTCCGATACTCCATTAGCGCTGACGGACGTGTTGGACCACGCACTCACTGGGCGGACACCTACCTGCCATCGGGTCCCGATGGGATGGCGTTCGACTCACAGTGCCGGCTCTTTGTCGCTCACTATGGAGGCGGAGCAGTCGATATCTACGATGACAGCGGTACCATCTCGGGCAAGATCGAGGTCCCTGGTCTCTCAGTCACCAACGTGGCGTTTGGCGGTGACGATGGTCGAACATTGGTCATCACCGAAGTCGATACTGGAAGTGTCTACCGCACGATTTCGGAGTTCCCAGGGCAGCCATTGCACGACGGTCTCCAGGAAGATTCCGAACCTCGACAGGTCGATATCAGAACGCGAAGGTCACTCGACTGAGTTGCCGTTCTGCTTGACAATCGCCGGCTGATTCAACGCAAGTCTGACGGTTCTCGACTGAGTGTCCAGAAGTGTCAGACGATCGACGCCGCTGATATTGACGCTCAGCGGATGACCATTCACGACGACGGTCAGGCGCACAGTCGGCCCCTCGAAGACAATCTGGTCCACCAGTCCTTCGACAATGCCGGCAGCCATGACCGCTTCATCATTCGCAACCACTTCGATGTTTTCCGGACGCACAAAGACCACGACGTGGTCGCCTACACCAATGCCGCTCGTGCCTTCGATTCGCAACTGGGTCCCGATTGAATCGACCACAACAGTCTGCTGACCGTCATCACCAGCAGTCACTGTGGTCACAACCCCAGGCAGAGCATTGTTGTCCCCTACGAATTTGGCCACAAATGCTGTTTCCGGCCGCAGGTAGATGTCGAGCTGGGTTCCAGCCTGCTCGACCCGACCCTGGTTCATCACGAATATCCGATCGGAGATCGCGAATGCTTCGGATTGGTCGTGCGTCACGTAGATCGCGGTCTTGCCCGTTCGTCGCTGGAGCTCGAGTATTGAGTATTTCAACGTGTCACGCAGGTTTCGATCGAGTGCTGAAAGGGGTTCATCAAACAGCAGCACACGGGGGTCAGTTGCCAGCATTCTGGCCAGTGCCACTCGCTGCTGTTGGCCACCAGAGAGCTGCCCAGGCATTCGATCGGCGAAATCGGGCATCTCGATCAGTTCGAGCATCTCCTGGACTCTGGCGTTCACCACGGACTTGGCCACTCTTGTATTTGTCAGGCCAAACGCAATGTTCTTCGCGACCGACATGTGCGGAAACAGGGCGTGGCTCTGGAAAGCAAGCCCAACCTGCCGTCGATGAGTCGGCACGCGATTAACGACCTGGTCATCGAACAGAATCTGGCCGTCGCTCGGATCAACCAGTCCCGCCACCATTCGCAACGTTGTGGTCTTTCCGCAGCCGGACGGTCCCAGCAGGGTGACAAACTCCCCTTCTTCGATATCGGCGCTTACCCGATCGACCGCGACCGTATCCCCATAGTGTTTTGTTACATCGACCAAACGTACTCGAGCCATGCTCTATCCGATTCCTGCATTTCTGACTATTCGAAGGTGTCCTGCAAATGATGAAGTTGCCTTAGCCAAGATACGTACCCTTCAGGTACCGAGACCCAAAGACCTTGAAGAACAGCAGAACCACCATGAACGACGTGAACTGCATGATCGCGGCGAGCGCAGCGGTCGACGGAGCGAAACCTGCGCGTCCCAACAATCCGTAGATAACGAGCGCGGCCGGTTGATCGCTCTTGCCTGCGATGAACAACGTCACCAGGAACTCATTGAAAACGATCACGAAGGTCAACAGAATACCGGCGCTGATTCCTGGTCCGAGCAGTGGAAGCTCAATTCTGAGCAGCGTCCGCAAACGACTGGCACCGAGCGTTCTGGCGGCCTCGCCGTAGACCTCTGGCAGATCTCGTAGCGCCACGATCACAGGAACGAGCATAAGTGGGAAAGTGCCAACGGTATAGGCCGCGATCAGGCCACCTGTCGTTCCCTGAATCTTGAGCAAATACGCATAGGTTATTGCGAGGCTCAGTCCCATGACTGCACCCGGAGTATAAAGCGATACGTTCAGCGCCGATAGAACGAATCTCTTTCCTGGCACCGGATGTCGGATGATGGCGAAAGCCGCTGGCACCGCGATCACCAGATTGATCAGGATCGTAGCAACTGTCAGCTTTACCGATATCCAGAGATTCGGACTGAACGCATTCCAGGCGAATCGATACGCTTCGATCGAGTATCCGCCTTGCGGTGTCTCGAGCGATCGGACCACGGTGGTCAAGAAAGGCAGGATGAAGATGACCAGCCACACCCAGATATAGACGTGCTGCAGTGCAGAAAGCAGAGCGCCGGGATTCAGCCTGTTTCGAGGCTCCAGCCTCCGGGTTGGTGTGATCGCGCTCATGCCCCTAGCGCTCCGCGGGAGAACCGCAACGAGAGCCAGGTCACACTGAAGGCCAGAGCCATCAGCACAATGCCCATTGCGGCGCCCAGACCGTAGTCGAACTGACTCATCGCTTTCTGATAGAGCGTAAGGGAGAGAACCCGCTGCTGCTCGATATTGCCAAGCAGCATGGCCACGATGAACACGCCGAGATTCCATCCGAAGCACATGAGAAATCCGGCCAGAATGCCGGGCCAGCTAAGAGGCAGCAGGACACGGGTCAGCACCTGACGGGGCTTGGCTCCGAGGGTGCGAGCAGCTTCTTCAAGCGTTGGATCGACATTGGTCAGTGCTGCCGCGATGTTCATCACCATGAACGGGAACGTGAAGATCGCCATCCCGATGATTGTCAACTGTTCGGGATAGGCAAACAGAAGGGTTCGGCTGTCCAGTCCAAGAAAATCAAGCAAAGGCGCGAGCGGGCCGTTTGCTCCAAAGACGAACCTCAAGCCATAGGTCAGGTAGAGCGGGCCGAACAGAGGAAAAATCATCAGGACCCGAACGACATCGCGGTACTGTATCTTCCGGACGAGGATGTAGGCGAACGGAAATCCAAAAATCAGATCGAAAAACGACGCTGCCGTTGCGAGGCGGATCGTGGTCCAGACATGCGGCAGGTATCGATTCCAGATTGTTCGATAGTTGTCGAGGGTATTCTCAGGACTGGCAAAGAAAAAGGTCGATTCAGATGTCAGGCTGACTCGCACGAGGTAGATCAGGGGAACAATCGAAAACACCACCGCAACGAGCACTGCTGGCGCCAGCAACACCCCACCTGGGCCGTACTTGCGCACAGAAAACCTCGAACGAGTCGCTGATGCTCGTTCGCTGGCTGCGGTTGGAGCGAGCGACAGGTCAGTCATGTTTCAGGGCGATTTCAATTCAACATGTTGCCCGCTTCGAACGGTGCCGAGTTGCAACTAACAGAGCAAACAGGCACGCTGATCCGAATTGGATCAGCGTGCCAGTGGAAGACCCGAGCCTATAGCCCGATCCCCGCGAGCCATTCGTCGTACCAGGCTCCAGAGTTCGCGACATAGTAATCCCAGTCGACCGCCATGAACTGTGTGGACAGCTGATCGATTGTCGGGAAGTAGTTGAAGTAAACCTCCTGGATCCACTCGGGTACCAGGTCAACGTAGGACTCACCCATAAAGCCTTCGTGGAACTCGGCCCAGTTGCCTTCAGTGATTCCCCACGCCTCGAGATCCGGGAACTGCGCGTCGTCGCTCAGTCGCCAGTCCATGAATATCTGCGCGAGCACCGGATGCTCAGGCTGTGCCGGAACCCACATGTACCCGTTCACAGCATATTGACCCGACTCCGCAACGAGGAACGCAGCGTTGTCCTGGCCATCGAGGAACTGAAGCCGCGCCATAGAGTTCCAGAATGTGACCACGTCGACGACCCCGTCTCTGAAGAGCTGCTGCGCTTCAGCGAACTGATCGGTGTACTTCAGAACGTTCGGATGAACATCGTTCACCAGGAACGCGATCGCTTCTGACATCTGGGCAGGATCCTGGTAATCGAGTCCAAGAGACGCTGCCACGCCAAGAAGCACGCCACCTCCGGTGATGTCTCCAGGGAGCCACATTAGCAGTTTGCCCTGGAGTCGCTCATCAGCCAGGTCACTCCAGTCGGTCAGGAAGTCGACGGTATCGCTGTTGTAGTTGATTCCCGGCGTTGCCGAAGCCTGGAACCCGATCGCGGTTGGCGCTCGCTGGAAAACATCCAGCACCCGCTCTCCGTTCGGGATCAATCCGGACGGAAAGACATCTTCCATAAGAGTGACGCCCTGGTCCACTGCCTGAGCAGCGGCTTCGGCCCAGTAGTTTTCTTCGATGGCCATCACATCGTACGGTGCACTGTTGCCAGCTCCGACCGCTGTATAGAGCTCTGCCAGATAGGTGCTGGGTGACTGCGTTCCAACATAGTTGACTGTGATATCGACACCGTAGACATCACTGACATACTGACGGAAACGAGCTACCAAAGCGTCTGTCGCGGTATACGTCCAGTTGGCGACATTGACCTCACCCTCAGCCTGAATGGCTGCCACGATGTCATCAAACGACATCTCCTCGCCAACAATCGGAACCATCACCGGGCCATCGGCCGCTGGTGACGCTGCGGAGTCCTGAGCAAACGCTGGACGGGAGAGTACCGTTCCGATCGCTGCCGCAGACAGTCCCAGGCCGACGCCTGCCCGGGCGACCTGACGACGGGTATAGCGCCGCTTCGACGCAATCTTCGCAAAATGACCGAGGAACTCTGGATCGTGCTGTTTCACCTGGATCTCCCTCCTGATTGAGTGGAACCCCTCACATCAACTCACATTGAGTCGCAAGCATCAGACTGCCGCGAATCCTACCGGTTGTCAAGCAGAGGCGCCGGATCTTTCTCCGGAACCTCGACAAGCTTGATCAGGCCCTGACGTTGCCTCTTCGACAGCACCGCCCACGGCTGAAGCTTCGGTAGCGGCACGCGGTCCAGTGGCGACCCGTCGATAATTGTCAGTGTGTTCACAAGGCGCTGGGAGTGCTTCCGCTCCTCCATGAAGATGTCCTGGAAAGTGAAGTCACCTTCTTCGATCTTGAAGGTTGCGATATCGGCAGCTGATCCTGGCCTGATCGTTCCAAGGTCAGGTCGGCGAATCGCCGCTGCAGGTTTGCTTGTTGCACACTCGATCACCTGGCTAACGGTCATTCCCAGCGCAAGGAACTTCGAAAGCGTGGTGGGCATGTCGAACATTGGACCCTGAATCGCAAGCTGATGAATGTCGGTACTGATCACATCTGGCAGGACGCCCTGTGCGAGCATCCTTTCAGCAGTCTCGAAGCTGAACGAACCTGCCCCGTGGCCGATGTCGAGGACGAGGCCTGCCTCGCGTAGAGCCGCGATCTCAGGCAATAGATTGCCTTCGTTGTCCAGCAGCTTCATGGAATGACCTGTAAAACAATGGGTGACGATATCACCGGCTCTCAGGTGAGGAATGACTTCTGCGATCGTCGGTGGACCAACCCCGATATGGGTCATCAAGGGCAGATCCACGGCATCAGCGAGCTCGCGCGCCAGCGCAAGCGGCTTGATGCCTGTGCCGCGGGTGGTACTCGAGTCGATGCGAGCCTTGATGCCAACGATCACGTCCCGGTTTGCGTCGACGATTGTCCTGGCAAGATCGATATCGCAATAGTCGATATTCGCCAAC
>JBGTJM010000206.1:0-5457 GCA_041745115.1 Thermomicrobiales bacterium | reverse complement strand
GTGTGGGACATTGCGGACTGATCAATCCGGAGATCGGGCAACGATAGCGGTACGTACAGGACCGATGCTCCTTTTGCCCTGGCGAACTCTCGGATGCCAATCACCGAATTGTGATTGTCAACCGTTAAGGCAAATACGGTTCCAGAGCGAAATGGATAGCTTTCACCGACAAGCTTTAGCGCGGCGCTGGCATTCGAGGTGAACGCCACTTCGTATTCGGCTGGATCCGCATTGAAGTAGTTGAGTACCCGCGATCGGGCCTCGTCTACAAACCTTGTCATTGCCAGAGAAGATGGATTGACCGAATGAGGATTGCCGAACACGTTTTCTCTCAGCAGCCGCTGGTGAGCATCGATCTGGGAGAGGCCGTAGAGACCACCGCCGGTGTAGTCGAGATAGATGTGATCGCCGTCGTCAAGCCGCGAATAGTCATGCCGTCTGAGCTCGTCAAGGGAGGAAGTCGAGTCATACGGTGGGTATCTTGAGAGGAAGTCGCTGTAGGCTTGTTCGATGGAAGGTCTCATGGGTTTCGCGCTTTCGCGTATGTTCCTGAGTTTTCGACTGTTTGCGTTTCGGTACTAGCGCAACGTGGAGATCGCGCCAGGCCGGCTGGTGATGCTGGCGGGAGGCGCGATCTCTTAGTGAACATTATCGAGCCAGATTCATAATATTGCTGTCGAAGGCTGGCTCGGACTTGCCCGATCGCTCGGCTGGCTGAATGAGCCTCCCAGCAGCGATCAGCGAATCACTGATCAGGGACCTAAACGAACTTGCAATCGAGGTATTGCCGTTCAGCTCGGAGATGATCTGGCGTCGCTCGATCGACTCGATGAGCTCGAGTTGCCTGCTCTGGGCAATGTCCAGGTTCAGAATTGAGTGGTTGGCGAACATGGTGACGTTATTCCTTCCATCGTTGGGCTCGAAAGCCCACCTCGTTCCTCGAATGTCGTATTTGAGCTTTGGCCTCGATTTCCCGAGAGGCCACGTTTCCGTTGTTGATCGTGACGTCGCTGCCACGGATCAACGCCGATTGCACAGTGTTCATTTGCCATTTGATGCTTCTCCAATTCAGAACGACATGACGTACAAACGAAAGGGCGATTTGGTCGTCACCGCTGCCCTGGTTGTCGGCGCCATTGGCCAGACGGCGCGCAATTCGATGATCGCTGGACACAAAAATCCCGGTTCGTTAGCCGACCCGGGAGGAACTCGCTTCAGGTGATAGACGTGACGCCTTTGCATCACGGACTTTCTGAGCTTCCCTCCCATGGGCCGATAGCATTGACCTGGAATGCACCAGACGCGTTCAGCAAAACGTACATTTTCATCATTGGTGCCTCCTTTCCAAACTACCAGCGACTGCCGTTGAAGACAGCCAGAGCCAATTTAACCTCGCCGCCGTGAACAGAGCGGCCGAAGCATCTTTTCACGGAGTCCGTCAAAAGTCAACAATAGTGACATAAGGTGTGAGTGTTCCGTGAATCAATCGCGCGAATTGTTCTGAGAAAATGTCCCGCCCCGTTAGTTGAATCCTGTTCTTCGGGACTTCCCTCAAACCTGGATCTCAGGCGATTCGCTGTGTTGCTCGTGGATTGGAGGGACTCCACCTCTACCGGAGCGGAAGGGCCCATCCACTCGTTCCTGTGATTCAAGCGTTCCGAGGAACCTAAGGGCTATTCAGTTGTCTCGGCCTCAACAGGCTCATTCTCGTTGTAGGAATGGTGTCGCCGCTTGCGGGGACGTAGCAGAACCTGTGTCACTCGAGGACCCTTCATCGAAGCGACTTCGAGATCGTGTCCCTCGATGGTGACCTTCTCCCCTGCTTCGGGAATGTGCTGGAGCTCGGCGATGATGAGACCGCCAATCGAGTCCTGATCGAGTTCCTCGTTTCCGAATGAGATTCCGAGCATGGTCTCGATCGATGCCAGGCTGGTCTTGCCGGGCAGGACGTAGGTGTCTCCCTGAGCAACGAACATCTCTGAGGAGTCCGCAACGAGCCAGCGAGTTATGTCGGCAACTGTGAGAATGCCTGCCGTACCGCCGAATTCGTCGACCACAAGCGCCATCTGCTGTCGGTCTTCCCCAAGACGAAAAAGAACTTGCTCGATCGGCGCATGTTCCGGCAACGTGGAAATTGGACGAACGGCGTTTTGCCAGGGGGAGACATACTGGAACGAGCCGTCTGGACTCAGTTCGACGAGATCCTTGATATTCAGCAACCCAACGACCTTGTCGATTGATTCGTCGTAAACGGGAAATCGCGTGAACCTTCCGGATCGGGCAATCTTAAACACTTGCTCAACATCCGCTGCTAGGTCCATTGCGGTGACATCTGGACGAGGTACGAGAATGTCACTCGCTCGTAAATCAGAAAAGTGCAATGCCCGCCGCATGGTGGCCGGATCGATGTCGAGAGCTCCTTCTCGAACACTCATCTCTATGACTGCTGCCAACTCTTCCGTTGGCAGAATGTGAGTATGGCTTTCGGACTGAGGGGTGAAACCGAGCGCCCGGGCGGCAGCACCACCGATGCCGTTAAGCAGCCATACCAGCGGATGGAACACTTTCGCGGTGATCTCCACAGGCACGGCAACAAGGTGAGCTACCCGAACCGGGTGTCTCAATGCAACCGTTTTTGGCATCAGCTCGCCAAAGATCATCTGTATTGACGTGAGGAAAAGGAACGCGAGAATCGCTGCGACAAATCGGATTTGAGTCGACGAGAGTCCCACAAGGCCAAACCCGTTGGCCATAGCCTTTGCCATTGCGGGCTGACCTATCCAACCAACCGCGATGCTGGTGACTGTGATGCCAAGCTGGTCGACAGCGATGTAATGATCGAGATGATGGACGCCCTTGTGAACCAAGCGGGTGACGCGAGATGGCGAATTCTGCAGCCGCCTGGCCTGGTTCGGCCGGATCATCACGAAAGAAAACTCGTGAAACACATAGATGGCGTTGAGAAAGATTAGAATCGCAGTAACGGCGAGCGCCGCGATCACCATGGCCTCGTCAGTCATCCTTGGCGCTCGCTTCCTCATCGGGAACTGGTCTTCGGGGCGGGGTCAATAGCACCTGATCAACTCGGTGACCGTCCATTGCCACGACCTTGAACTCGAATGCGTCGAGTGTGCGCGACTCTCCGGTTTCTGGAATTCGCCCGAATATCTCGAGCACCAAGCCGCCGATTGTCTGAGCTTCCTCATGAGGCAGAGAAATGCCGAGTACGTCGTTCACCTCTTCAATTCGAGTACGTCCGGCAATCGAGGCAGAACCATCAGGCAATTTGTTGACAATCGAAGCTTCCGTATCAAGGTCCTCAGGCAGACTGCCAGCGAGCCGCTCAGCAATGTCGAAAAGGCTCAACATGCCGGCTGTCCCGCCATACTCGTCGACGAGTATCACCAGCTCAGTGTCCGCGTCTCTGGAGACCTCGAGAACATTCTGAACGGGCGCAGATTCCGGCAAGATCGTCACGTTCTGGATATGGCGGCGCCAGTCCAGGTCAGGTTCGATGTCGAGAAACACCAATTTTGTATCGATGACGCCAGTTATGTCGTCCAGCGAGATGTCAAACACGGGATATCGAGAGTGCCGATTCTCGGCCATTACTTGAAGAACTTCCTCGCGAGAAGAGGACAACGATATTGCAACGATGTCATTGCGCGGCACCATGATGTCTTCGGCCTCGGTGGATCGCAGTTCAAGCGTGTGCCTGGCGAGCGAGAGCTCACGTCGACTGATCAGGCCAGCGGTCGCGCTCGATTCGAGACTCATCGCAATATCTTCGGCTTCGAGCGGGGCCTCGCTGATCGGACGCAGCGTCATGCCAATGACTCGCAAGAGAAAATTGCCCGTTGAATTGAGCAACCAGATTGCGGGACCAAACACCTTCACGAATACGTTCATGAACCTGGAGATCGCCATTGAGGTGCGTTCCGGTTCCTGTAGCGCGATCGTCTTTGGAACAAACTCGCCGACAACGATATGCAAACTTGTGACGAACAAGAAGGCAACTGCAATAGCAAGGGTGTGGGAAACAGCTGGAGCGAAGGAGCCGACAATGGCCTCAACTGGTGGTTCGATCAAACCTGCGAGTACCGGTTCACCGACAAAGCCAAGCGCGATACTGGCCATCGTAATGCCGAGCTGAGATGCGGCCACAAAGTAGTCAAGATTTCCGACCGCTCCAAGCACGCGCGTTGCGGAGGCGCTGCCGTCGTCAGCGAGCATTTCGAGGCGTGTTCTGCGAACAGTTACCAGCGCAAATTCGGCAGCAACGAACACAGCGTTGGCCAGCAGCAGGGCCACCACCACCACGAGTCCTATGTGCCAGGGTATGTCGTCCAACCGGGTTCCAGTTTGCGATAACCGCGATCGAAGAGCGTCGTGCCGCGCTCCAATCCTCATTCAGAGGATGCGACTCGATCGGATCATCATCGCGTTCGCATCACGATGTTTAGCATGTCTGCATGGTTGGCGCAACAACCCCGAGTTAAGACAACCCCGAGTTAAGTGGACGTAAAGAAGCGTCGCCTGACTTGATTCGTTACCGAACATCAGGAAATCACGGCGAAGAGGCTGTGCTTTGCGTTGACGTTGTGAACCTCTGCATAGTGGAACATCGCTCTTTCGATGGATTCAGCGCCCGGGGTCGAAACAGGTGATCTGCACACAATCTCAGCAAAGTCCCAGCGGTTGAACACGATGTGGGCCAGTTTGCAACGATCAATCGTATGGGCAGCATCGACTCTGAAGTCAACAAAGATCAATGGTCCCGTGTCGACCTGAAAGCGATTTCGCTCCGGGTGGAAGTTCATTGTGCGGACGGGATACTCGAGGATGGCAGAATGGGTACCGTCGGTGTTTTCGTACGCTGTTTGGACCACAATGGTTTGATTGCTCGTAGATGCAGCTACCACATCGCTGTCTGATGACAGCTCGGTCGCGTCCTTTTGGGAGACATCGAACTCGAGAGCCGAGAAGGCGCTCGTTGAAACCGAAGCATCGTACGAGCCGGTGGGAGGAATCTCCATGCCGACGTCGAGCTGCCGATCATTGGAAAAGATTCGCCGATATTCGCCGCCTGGCTGCTGGACGATTTCGAATTCCCGATACATCCA
The DNA here is from genome assembly GCA_041745115.1 of Thermomicrobiales bacterium. Lineage (GTDB taxonomy): Bacteria > Chloroflexota > Chloroflexia > Thermomicrobiales > UBA6265 > JAHBVL01. The sequence continues at coordinate 334 of JBGTJM010000206.1, read as the reverse complement.
TTCGTTGCGACAGGGCGCGATGAGATAGAAGTCGAGCTGGTGGCCAATCGTGTGGTCGATGACCGTACATCTCGCATCGATCTCAATCCGGACTGTGTTTCCCCAGGGTAAATGACCGGGCTTTCGCTGATCGGCGAGATCTGGCGGTATCGACCATCTGACATAAGATTTTGCAAAGTCGGTGACAATCACGTGAACCAAACTCCTTCTATCACAGGCGTTCCCGTGTAGCATTTTCGCGGTTTGTGGGACTCTCCGCTCGATGAGGGATATCGTGTTCGAATCCTGGCTGATCGAAAGCCTCCGATGGTACCTGGTTTTGACGACCGCAACA
>JBGTJM010000205.1:0-4464 GCA_041745115.1 Thermomicrobiales bacterium | reverse complement strand
GAGCAGCTGGACCACGTTCTCTCAGCTCCCGAGATCGCGATCGTAGCGCACCATGGGAAATACGATGTGACGGTTCTTCAGCGAAGCGGCATTCCAGTGCCCCGACTGTCTTTCGACACGATGATCGCTGCCTATCTGGTCGGAGAGACTTCAGTCGGGCTCAAGGATCTCGCATTTCGACGCCTCGGATTCGAAATGACGGAAATTGCCGAACTCATTGGCAGTGGCAAGAGTCAGCTGACGATGAACGTCGTCGCCGCGGCGGAGGCAGGCGACTATGCCTGCAGAGACGTGGAAGCCACACTCGGTTTGCACGATATTTACTCTGGAGAACTCCGAGAGCGCGAGCTCTCAAACCTCTTCGATGAAGTCGAGATGCCCCTTGTTCCCGTGCTATGTGACATGGAACAGGCCGGCGTTGCGATCGATGTCAGCTACCTTGAAGCATTTGGGGCCGAAATGCGCCAGCGGCAGGCCGAATCAGAGCGCGAGATTCATCGCCTGGCTGGCCAGGAATTCAACATCAACTCGACAAAAAAGCTTGCCTCGATTCTATTCGAAGATCTTGGGCTGGCTTCGGGTCGGAAAACGAAAACAGGCTACTCGGTCGATCAGCAAGTGCTTGAAAACCTGAAAAACGACCACCCGATCGTCGGGCTCATCCTCGAATACCGATCCCTTGGGAAGCTCCTGTCCACCTATGTCGAAGCGCTTCCTCAGCAGGTCTTGCCTGAAACCGGCCGGGTGCACACGTCATACAACCAGACCGTCGCAGCTACTGGCCGACTATCATCCGCCAATCCGAATCTGCAGAATATACCAATTCGCACCGAGCTTGGGCGGCGGGTCAGGCGGGCATTTGTCGCCGATCGACGGCCAGAACACCGCCTCTACCAGAACGCCACATTGCTTGCCGCCGACTACTCCCAGATCGAACTCCGCCTTATGGCCCATCTGAGTCAGGAACGGTTTTTGCTCGAGGCGTTCAACCGGGGTGAAGACATTCATAGGGCAACTGCCGGGCTGGTTTACGGAGTCTCGCCCGCAGAAGTCACAAGCGATATGCGCCGGGTTGCGAAGACCGTCAATTTCGGGCTCTTGTACGGAATGCAGGCATTCGGCCTCTCCCGAGATACTGGATTGAGCCGGTCCGAAGCACAGCAGTTTATCCAGGACTACTGGTCACGGCTGCCTGGAGTTCGGGAGTACCTGGATCAGACCATGGCGTTCGGCGTTCAGCATGGCTATGTTCAAACGCTGAGCGGTCGCAGACGATTGCTCCCGGACTTGACATCGTCAAATCCAGCCCGAAGGGCGGGAGCAGAGCGCATGGCGATCAACATGCCAGTACAGGGCACAGCGGCCGACATCATGAAAATGGCCATGATCCGAGCTGCGGGGACCATCGGCCAGAAGAAGCTGCCAGCCACAATAATCATGCAAGTCCATGATGAGTTAGTCATTGAAGTGGAAGAATCAGCCCTTCTCGACACTGCCGCGGTCGTGCGCGAGGCAATGGAGAATGCTTTTCCGATTTCCGTGCCATTGTTGACAGAGCTTCAGTCAGGACCAAACTGGGCAGAGCTTGAGGACGTTGCTATCGAATAACGAGAGCATATCTTTGGTCACAGCAGCACCCGGCATTTGAGGCTGGACTGTTGCGCTCTGTACAATTAAAACATGCTGAATGTCGATCGTTCACCGGATGGAGCCTCAGACGAATATGCCGACCTATCATTACCGTTGTTCCTCGTGCGCACACGAGTTCGATCAGTTCCAGAAGTTCAGCGAAGATGCGCTCACCGAATGCCCTGAGTGCGGCGGATTAATACGTCGGGTTGTTCAACCGGTTGGAATCGTGTTCAAAGGCTCTGGCTGGTATATCAACGACAGTCGAACGTCCGGATCGGACAGCGAAAAGGCATCAGACGCCAAGCCAGCAGCCGAGGCCAAAACCTCGACCAATGGCGACGCAGGCAAGCCCAAGTCCGCTGCGGAGAAGCCGGCGCCAGAACCAAAGAAGACTCCCGCCGCTGCCGGCGCAGAGAGCTCATAATGCCGGGGCGCTGGTTCGCTTGGGTTTGCGGTGAGTGTCCACGCGCTCCTGGATTGGAGACGGCTACCCTTCGCTAATCTCGCTATCGACCACACTCCTCATTCTCCGCCCTGCCTGAATGCAAAATGGGACAATTTCGAACAGGGACGGTAGAACCCGAACCGGGAACATTCCAGTCAATGAGCATCTCCGAAGAAATCGAAACAATCAAGAGTCGCGATCCCGCGGCACGTACGACCCTCGAGGTCCTTCTGGTTTACCCCGGTTTTCATGCGCTGCAACTTCACAAGGCAGCCTCTGCTCTACACCGGCATCGACTCCGCCTTGTTGGCCGCATCGTCAGTCATCTCAATCGCATGCTCACCGGAATAGAGATTCATCCTGGCGCAACACTGGGCGAGAGACTTTTTATCGACCACGGCATGGGCGTAGTCATTGGTGAAACAGCGGTGATCGGAAACGATTGCACACTCTACCAGGGTGTAACCCTTGGTGGGACTGGCAAGATGCGCGGAAAGCGCCATCCGACCCTTGGAAACAACGTCGTAGTAGGAGTCGGGGCGAAAGTGCTGGGAGACGTCACCATCGGCGACCATGCCAGAATCGGTGGCGGAGCCGTCGTGCTGCGGGATGTACCACCCCATACAACGGCGGTCGGCATACCCGCACGCTCTGTCGCCTGGACAGATCCGCACTCAGGCGTCACGCGTCGAACCGAAACCCTCCCCGATCCTCAGCGAGACGCTATTCTGTCCCTGACCCAAAGGGTCGAGGAGCTCGAAGAAGAAATCCGGAAGATGAAATGGAGTCCGAAGCCGCTCGTCAGCGACGAGCACGGACTCATGATCCACGACGAGGTTTCCCGATGACCGATCAGATCAGGCTCTACAACACGCTTTCCCGTACTGTGGAGCCGCTCGAAACGATCGATCCCGGCAAGGTCCGAATGTATGTCTGCGGTGTCACTCCTTATGCAAGTGCGCACATCGGCCACGGCATGTCAGTGATCGTGTTCGATATGATTCGGCGATATCTTGAGCATCGGGGTTTCAACGTTCGCCACGTACAAAACTTCACGGATATTGATGACAAAATCATCATCCGGGCAAACCGCGAGGGAATCTCTTCGACCGAGCTTACAGAATCACTGATCGCAAACTGGCACGAAGAAACGGCAGCACTCAACGTCCTGCCAGCCCATATCTATCCACAGGCCACACTGGAAATTGCCGAAATTGTCTCCATGATCCAGGGGCTGATTGAGCACGGCCATGCATACGAGGCCGACGGAGACGTGTACTTTCGAGTCCGCTCTTTTGAGGGGTATGGAAAACTCTCTCGGCGCGCCGTCGATGAGATGATCTCCGGTGCCCGCATTGAAGTTGATGAGCGAAAAGAAGACCCACTTGATTTCGCATTGTGGAAATCAGCCAAACCGGACGAACCCCACTGGCCAAGCCTCTGGAGTGATGGCCGTCCCGGCTGGCACATCGAGTGCTCCGCGATGTGCACTCACCATCTCGGTGGGCAGGTCGATATTCACGGTGGCGGCACAGACCTTGTGTTCCCTCATCACGAGAATGAGATTGCTCAGTCGGAAGCCTATCTGCAGCGAGCCCCATTCGCTCGATACTGGATGCACAACGGGCTGCTTCAACTCGGCGGTGACAAGATGTCGAAATCCATCGGCAACATCGTCAGCATCCGTGAGCTTCTGGATCGTGGTCTGGCTGGCCCATTTCGGCTGATGGTGCTGCAATCGCATTACCGCTCGCCGCTGACGTACTCAGAGGAAAGTTTGCTCGCTGCGAAGCGAGGCCTGGAGCGTCTGCAGGCTGCGGCGACCACGAGATCAGAGGCAAATGACGAGCAATCCGCCTCGTCAGCCTCAACTGCTGAATTGACATCTGCGGCTGAATCAGCAGACCTGCTGTTTCACCAGGCTATGGACGATGACTTCGATTCACCTCGCGCGATCGCCGCGCTCTTCGACTTTGGACGAGCAATCAACAGAGCTCGCGACTCAGCCATAGAGGAAACAGCACTTGCCACCGCGCAGTCTCAGTTGATTTCACTCGCAGAGGTTCTGGGCCTGAATCTGGCAATCGACCGCAACGTGCTGGGCGAGGCGGATCCATTTGTTGACTTGCTCGTTCGTGTTCGAGATCAGCTTCGTGCGGAAAAACTCTGGTCGCTGTCTGATCTGATTCGCGATGAACTGATTCAGCGAGGCATCGAAATCGCAGATGGCCCAACGTCATCGACGTGGCGAAAGATCTAGTCAGGCAAAAGACAGCGCCACTCGTAGACATCCGGAATGCGAGTTCGTCTACGGTCGAAACGCCGTACACGAGTGTCTAGTTGGACGTCGATCACATCGACGTCTCCTCATTGCCGACGGCATCGAA
>JBGTJM010000204.1:0-3396 GCA_041745115.1 Thermomicrobiales bacterium | reverse complement strand
TCCAGCTTTTCCTCGTCTTTGGCCAATGCGAGATTCGTTTGCTGAACGTGTCGTTTCTTTCTCGAAAAGAGCTGCGCCTATTCCCAGCCGGGGTAGGGATCGATCTGAGCGTTCATAATGTTTGGGATCGCGCCCAATTGAACGAGCATGGCGTAGTAGTCCTGCAGGTGCCAGCTTTCGATGATTTTCCCCTCCGCCATCCGATGGTATTCGAGTGTTGTGAAGACGACAGGTTTGCCGGCCAGGTCCACTCCGCCGAATTCGCCTCGAACTGTGCCGCTGACCAAACTGCGGATCAGGACGAAATCACCGAACGCCTCGACATGTTGATGCTCGAAATGAAAGTCAAAGTGCTCGTGGAGCCAGAGTGACTTTCGCTTGAATCCCTCGATGCCAGGCCCTTCGTCGAACTGCACCGGATGATTTACCCAGGCAGGGTGAAGGATGTCATCCAGCACCTCTGCATTTCCGGTCACCATAGCCTCGGTATGGCGGGTAGCCACAACGGCATTCGCCTCCTGCACGGTAAGTAGTTGCATGGTTTCAGTCTCCTTTTCGTTAATCGGTCCAATCAATCCAACCGTTGGTATACTCACTCTAGGCGAGAGACTCTCCCTTGGTAAGTACTTACGCGAAGGTGCGTATAGGATGTGAGTAGCGCATGACACCACCAGACCTATCGATGTTGCCATTGCAGGGTGACCTCTACAATCGACGGTGTCCGTCGCGTCAGATCATCGATCATGTGGCCGGCCTCTGGGGCGGGTTGATTCTCAAAGCGCTGAACGAGCGAGGGACGCTGCGGTTCGGAGAGCTTCGTCGACTACTCGATGGCATATCGGACAAGATGCTTACGCAGTCTTTGCGGACGCTGGAGCGAGATGGATTTCTCATTCGTGATTGCTTTCCAGTCGTGCCGCCTCGTGTCGAGTATTCGTTGACTCCTCTTGGAGCGGATTGCGCGCGCCTTGTGCTTGCGGTTTGCGACTTTGTCGAGACCCATATGCACACGATCGTCCACCAGCAGATCGCCTTCGACGCATCTCCTGCGACTGTGCCATGGCAGACTCCTCGATCCTGAAACCTGAAATGCTCGGCGTCGGAAGGGGCGGACCGACGGGTCCGTACGACCTTCTCGTTGTGTTTTCATCCCATGCAAACAATTGACGCAGACCTTGAGATTCGGTAGTCTTGAGAACAGATAGCCTTCGGGGTTTGGTGAGGCCGCGTGTTATGACGGCCAAGTCCTGACCGGCGGTGAGAGCCCGCGAGCGGCTGGATGATTCCAGCGGCAGGATCCGGTGAAATTCCGGAGCCGACGGTAAAGTCCGGATGGGAGAAGGCGTTGAGTTCGGCAGCCTCTGGTTGGCGTGCTCTGCGTATCTGGCACTCCTGAAAATCACTCTGAAACGTCCGAAGGCATCGACCTTCGGACGTTTGTTTGTGTCCGAGTGAAGCGAAGCTCGTTGGATTGAACGTAGCCGGGGACAACTTCAGGAATGCTGCTATCGATTCTTCACCGAATCGTCCACATGATCGGCGTGATGATTGTCGTAATCACTTTAGTGTTCGGCATGATTCATCTTTCCGGAGATCCACTGGCGGCACTGATTCCGCCAGGAAGCTCCGAGTCTGATCAACAGGCACTTCGTGCGAGGTTCGGGCTCGACGCATCGATCGGCCGGCAATACGCGGAGTTCATGAAGAACGCTGCGCAAGGCGACTTTGGACGGTCGTGGCGATTCAATGAACCTGCCCGCGATGTGGTCTTGGACCGGTTCCCAGCGACATTCAAGCTCGTGGCCCTCGCATTCGCCCTGGCGAGTCTCGTAGCCATACCGCTTGGCGTACTGGCCAGCGCGCGGACCGCATCAGTTTCGAATTCGCTCTACTACGGTGTGAGTCTTTTCGGACAGGCCGTGCCGGCCTTCTGGCTTGGGACGCTGATGATCCTCGTTTTCGCTGTCCGCCTGGACTGGGTTCCATCGTCGGGCGATCAGGGATCGAAAGCGGCAGTACTGCCGGTACTGACATTGGCAGCCTATCCAACCGCCGTGCTGGTGCGAATGGTGAAGTCGTCAGTGCAGGAGGTCGCCAGGCTTGACTACGTCAGGACTGCCAGGGCGAAAGGGCTCTCGGAACGCGCCGTGATGTTCGCACATGTTCTGCGAAATGCGACGCCGCCAATCGTGGCCTACGCCGGTGTGCTGGCAGGGTTTCTCTTTGCGGGGACTGTCGTGGTCGAGTGGGTGTTCGCCTATCCCGGCGCAGGACAGCTGGCTCTGCAATCGGTCGCCAGCCGTGACCTGCCGGTCGTTCTGATGTTCGTGACGGTGACTGCGCTGATCATCACGATTGCCAACTTTCTTGCCGATGTCATTTCGATGGTGATCGATCCACGCCTCCGCTCCGAATCTGCCGCAGCGGCTGATGGGAGGGGTTGATGGCAGCACCTGCGACGGTTCGTCAGCTGCGAGGCTGGTCTATCGTCGATCCCACCGGATCGTCGTCGACTCCATCCCCTCGACGAAATCCGTGGCCCCTGCAGGCGAAGCTGGGGTTGGTGTTTCTGGGGTTAATTCTCCTGTTTGCTGCGTTCGGACCTCTGGTTGCCAGTACTGGTCCCGAGCAACAGAATCTGTCTGGCAGGCTGGCGAAACCGGTGTTTCTGGGCGGAACATGGGATCACCCGTTGGGAACCGATCAGCTCGGGCGGGACATGCTTGCCCGAATGGCAGTGGGAACGCGACTGTCGTTGGCGACCGGAATGGCAGTAACACTGCTGGCAGGCTCACTCGGGGCAATCCTGGGCCTTGCAGCCGCAATCACCGGAAGGCGAACAGACCGTGCTGTTGCGTTCGCGGTCGATGTGCAGATAGCTCTGCCGGTAGTGGTGCTCGCTATCGCTGCAAGCGCGCTTTTCCAACCTGGCATTGCCGTGGTCGTCGGTGTTCTGACCTTCTCCGGATGGGTTTCTTACCAGCGCGTGGTTCGAGCCCAAGCCCGATCACTGCTCGGCTCTTCGTTTGTGGAGGCAAGCAGATCAATTGGCGGGTCGAGAGGCTGGATCGCCCGAAAGCATCTGCTGCCAAACGCGATAGGACCGGTGATCGTAATTGCCACGCAGCAGGTAGCTGCAGTGATCCTCTTCGAATCAGCGTTGAGCTACCTCGGGTTGGGTGTTCCGCCAAATCAGGTCACGCTTGGAGGAATGGTGGCTGGGGGACGGGAAGCCATGCTGGCGGCGTGGTGGGTTCCGGCGCTGCCTGGTGCAGTTATTGCGCTGGTGGTGCTGGGGTTGAACTTGTTTGGTGATGGTTTGCGGGTTCACTGGGATCCGCGTTCGAGAACGGTTTCGCAGTAGCGAGTAGAGAGAAGGATGTGATGAGTACGAAC
>JBGTJM010000203.1:0-1538 GCA_041745115.1 Thermomicrobiales bacterium | reverse complement strand
TCCATGGCTGGCGCCTGACTACCCGCCACCGCGAAGCTGGAGAGGATTTGAGCGAATCGATTCTCTCCAAAATCGAGCTGGACCACATTGATATCATCAGATTCCACGTTGATCGACTGACCGGCGAGCCGCGGTATGTGAACGGTTCGCTTGGAAATGCCGACACCGGCCATTGCCTGGACCCGCAGCGCGGGACCAAAAACACCAGTCAGGCCGTGTAGCACGTAGACACCTGTGTCGACAACTGGCCCCACGTCACGAGAATAGAAGACCGCAGGATCACCAGCGTACGCTCGCCAGCTCGCTGGTCCCATGTTGACCATCTGGCCCGTTCCAACCGTAAGTGAGCCCAGACGACCCGCATCGACGAGGGACTTGATCCACTGGAATCGGTCGGTCGCCATCGTAGCAGGGGCACAAAGCAGGATCTTGCCCGCTGATCTTGCCTGGTTTGCCAGGTCAATACCTTCCTGAATGGAACCAGTGATCGGCTTCTCGGTGTAGAGATGCAAACCTGCCTCGATGACAGTCGCATTGATCGACGAGTGCAAGGTTGCTGGTGTCAGGTTGAAAACGCCGTCGAGGTCAGGTTGTGCCAGGAATGCGTCCAGACTTGTGAAGGCTCTGGCCTGAGGAAACACTGCAGCCGCTCGCTCCGCTCTTTCAGGAATCGGATCGAACGTCGCGACGACCGTCGCCCGCGCTTCATGTGGCAGAACTCCTGGAATGTAAGTCCGAAAGGCAACATCCCCACAACCAATGATCCCCAATTTGATCACGAGAGTTGCCAGTTTGGTACGAGATCATCGCCCAGTTCAAACCGAAACAATTTGATCGTTCTCCTGGATTCAAGCACGCACATGTTGATACGCTCCGCTCAAGCGTCGTTGAGAACCTTTATCGCGGTGCGGATCATGACCTCCATGCCGATAGCCATCGACGACTCATCGATGTCGAACTTTGGGTGGTGGTGTCCCCATGTCAGTCCAAGCTCATCGTTACGACTTCCGACAAAAAAGAAACAGCCTGGCTTCCGCTCCAGAAAATAACTGAAGTCCTCCGCTCCCATTTGAAGCGGACTTTCCTCGACGTCGTCCTCTCCGACGACGTCCACAGCGATATTGCGAACCAGCTCGGTCATTGCCGGATCATTGACGGTCGGCGGGTAGCCCGGCAGATAGGTGTAATCCACTGACGCCCGCATGGTTGAGGCAATTCCAGTCATAATCTCCTCAACGCGGGAAGCAATCTGCTCGCGTACCTCGGGCTTGAACGACCGCAGTGTGCCTCGCAATTCCGCTGTATCCGGAATGACATTCGAAGCCTCTCCGGCCAGAAACGCACCGACAGTGACAACAGCCTCATCTACCGGGTCGACTTCCCGACCGACGATCGTCTGGAGGGCGGTGACAATCTGCGATCCGACCGAGATCGGATCGACTGTCGTATGTGGTTGGGCGCCATGCCCTCCTTTGCCCCGGATAATTGCTGTGAAACGATCCGCAGCGGCCATGGCTGGGCCAGCCCGCAATGAGATG
>JBGTJM010000202.1:0-5158 GCA_041745115.1 Thermomicrobiales bacterium | reverse complement strand
AACAAGCGGAGCATTGCCCTCGACCTGAAGTTGCCTGGCGATCGATCGGTTTTCGAGTCGCTGGTGCGGGATGCGCATGCCGTTTTCAACAATCTTCGTGGTGACCTGCCAGACAAACTGGGACTCACCTATGAGCACCTGAGTGCATTCAATCCCGCAATTGTCTGTGTGTCGCTTTCGGCATATGGGCGGCAGAGCGAGCGGGCAGCCGAGCCGGGCTATGACGCGCTGGTGCAGGCTGAGGCAGGTTGGGCCGCACTGACAGGTGAGCCAGATGGCCCTCCCACAAGAAGCGGACTGCCATTGGCGGATTATGCGGCTGGCCTGACCGCAGCTCTCGCACTGGTGTCTGGTTTGCTGGATGCGGAACGGACGGGTCAAGGTCGCAACCTGGATACCTCGCTGTACGATGTGGCACTCAGCATGCTGGCGTACCAGGCGACCTGGGTGCTTTCGGGCGGCATCGAGACCAGGAGGCAGCCACTCTCGGCACATCCAACCATTGTGCCGTTCCAGTTCTTCGAAACCTCGGACGGATACATTGCGGTGGCCTGCGCTAAGGAGAAGTTCTTCAAAAGCCTGGCGGCGCTGATCGAGTTGCCTGAGCTAACCAGTGAAGTCCGGTTCAGCACATTTGCGAACCGACTCGATCACCGTGAAGCATTGATCGCTATTCTTTCCGCTCGATTCCGGCAGGAAACCAGCGCTTTCTGGCTTGAGCGACTGAATGGAGTCGTACCAAGCGCTCCGGTTCGATCGATGAACGAGGCACTCGCTTTGGAGGAGCTGAGCGAACGGGGGCTTCTCGCGGAGTTCGATCATGACTCGTTCGGCGTCGTCCGGTCTGTCGGGCTGCCGATCCAGGTGGACGGATACGAGCCAACCTATCAGCGCGGTCCAGTTCTGGACGAATTCCGGTCGTCGCTCCCTCCCGAAATGAAGCCAGACTGACAAACACCAAGGGCGAAGTGTTTCGCGTTCATCGCTCGGTGGCAAACCAGATGCGTTGTGTGCCCGGCGGGATGTCATCCAGCTGGATGCGCCAGGGAGTGAGCTTGAGGACACCCCAGCGCGGATCGTCTGGTCCGCCAAAGAGGAGTGTGGGATCGTAGCCCAGCGGCTCCGGCGTGGCGGCGAAGAGATTCCAGGCGTTCAGGGTACGGAGAGGATCCGTTTCCCAGGTCGCAATACAGTCGACGTAGACTGGTTTCGTGATGTCGGAAACGTATGCCAGGGACATATGAGGATTGACCGCAAGGTGCTTGGCTTTGAAGGAGTCTGGGAAGGTCCCGACCCACCCTGTTGATCCGTCCCAGATCGGATGGAGAACGCGAGAGCGGGGCCGGCCCTTGCGATCGATGGTCGCAGCGTTGCACCAGACCATGCGGTTGACCCGCTCCAGGAACACTCCCTCGATTTCCGCAAACGTATTCACATCGACTCGCACAAACAATCCTTTCTGACCTGCGAATGATGCATCTGGCTTGCCGTCAACATCAACTGACTACCAGAGACGCTCTTCAGCGAGCGATCCACGCGAATGCCAGCAGGCCAACCGAGGAGGCGGCGATTGGAAATGCTGCCATTACGCCAACTCGTTGGCGAAATCGATACAGCAGCATGTGTGCCACGACGCTCAGGGTGACGATCGCGCTTGCGGCAAACATGCGAGACGAGAGGTCGTCGGTAACAACAGAAGCACCCATAAGCACTATGCTCAGACCAAGAAGGGCAATCCAGCAGACCCGGATCGCGCTGGTCTGGCCGAGTCGGGTTGTGAGATTGTCGATGCCTGCGACGCGATCCGCATCGATATCCGGCAGGGCCTGAGCGATGTGTATTGCAAGTCCCCCAAGGATGCCGAGTGGAAAGAGGGCGAGCATTGTTGTCTCAAAGACATCGAAAGAAACTGCGATCCAGACAGGGAGAAGTGGCAAGGCGACTACGTAGGGCAGCCAGGAGAGAGGCGACCGTTTGAACCAGATGCTGTAGGCAACGCCAATGCCATTACCGAGCGTGAGGAGGACAAGCGATTGCCATCCGAACGAGGCACCGGCGATCAGCATGAGCAGGAGACCGGCAAGTCCCAGATTGCGCGCGCCGTTGATGGTGACGATGCCAGACGGAATCGGCTTGTCGGGCTTGGTGAGCCGGTCGGATTCGACATCGACCAGCTCGTTGACGACTCCAACAACCACCTGACCACCGAATAGTGCGAGCAGCAGCCGAAGCAGCCCACTGCCGGTGAGCTCGTCGCCGACGATGATGATGCATAGGATCGCAGTCGCCGAAAGTACGGCCACAATGGGGACGAAGTGGGGTAGTCGTATGTACGCGAGCACCGTGGCTTTCATGGGGATGCAGTATGACGTGTCGGGTGGCAGGCGAACCTGGCGAACCTGTTAGCTCGGCACAGCTGAGTGCGGGAAGCCGATCGGCCAGTGGTCGATGATCCCGACGTTCGTAACGCGAGATCATGATGTCCAATGTGCATGCGGCGGGATCGACCGGGTCGTCGAGTGACCCTGTTAGGGGGGGTCGTGATGATGAAGGCCAAAGAGGCGAGCGACATCATCGTTCGACCGGGATCCTGTGTTGCGCCGGGTTGGGATTACGGCTGGAGAGCCGACCGGTAACCAGCCGGAGGCAGGGCTACGCGCTGCCCAGGCCCGCTCACCTACCTCGGAGTGCCGCTTACCTGTCATATTAGCACAGATGTTCTGTTCTGCGCAAGGGTGTACGTACGGGAAATTTTGTTGATGGTCGAGGATTGGTGGATTTAGCGGGACGGATTGACTGTGAGGCGACACGGCTGGCTCGCAGCTGGTTGGCAGGGAGGCTGTGATTCGTTAGGATAGCAAATACTGTGCCGATTCTTAATGGAGATATGAGGTCTCTTTGCGAGTTTCAATCCCCCAACCGAAGCCGACGGGGCGATGACGCAGAGCGAAGCGTCTGCGCGGGTGAAGATCGATGCCGCGCTGAAGGCGAGCGGCTGGGATCTGACCGATGGCGGCCAGGTGATTCTGGAGCTGCGTGATGGAACCGGGCGTGCCGACTACGTGTTGCGCGACAAGCTTGGACATGCGCTGTGCGTTCTGGAGGCGAAACGGGAGGATCTCGATCCCTACGATGCGAAGGATCAGGCGCGGGGGTATGCGGAGAATCACAACGCTCCGTTTGTGCTGCTTTCGAACGGGAACGAGCACTGGTTCTGGAACTACCAGCGGAAAGACCAGAAGGACGCCTACCGGATCGAGCGACTGCCTTCAAGAGCGGACCTGGAGCGGCTGCGATTCAAGAACATGCAGCCACCGAAGCCACTGGAGTCGGAGCTCGTAGGGCGCGATTATCTGCGGGCGCTGGCACCAGACAAGGAGCTGCGACGATACCAGATCGATGCACTGGACGCGGTTGCTGCGGGGTTCGACCGGGACAGCAAGCGGAAGTTCCTGCTGGAAATGGCGACCGGGACGGGCAAGACGCTGCTCTGCGCGGCGATGATCCGGCGGTTTCTGAAGACCCGGAATGCCGAGCGAGTGCTATTCATCGTGGACCGGATCGAGCTGGCAAAGCAGACGATGGAAGACTTCAACCAGATTCTGCCCGAATACAGCCCGGTGGTTTTCAAGACGGCGAGGCGAACAGGGGAGCTACTTGGGTCGTCAGTGGTGGTGGCGACGATTCAGTCGCTGATGACGAACGACCGGTACCGGGAGCATTTCACGCCATTCTATTTCGACATGGTGATCAACGATGAAGCGCATCGCTCGATATATGGGGACGCGCGGGAAGTGGTGCAGTTTTTCCAGGCGACGCGGATCGGGTTGACGGCGACGCCGAAGGCATACCTGAAGAATATCGATATTGCAGCACTGGCGTCGGAGAACCCGAAAGCACTGGAAGCGCGGCAACTGCGGGACACGTACAGCTATTTCGGCTGCCAGCCAGGAGAACCGACCTACCGGTACGACATCATCGACGCGGTGAAGGATCCGGAGGGGCCGTTTTTGTGCCTGCCGAAGATTTTCGATTGCCGATCAGAGATCACCACCCAGGCATTGCAGGATGCCGGGTGGGCGGTGACGATCAACGAGCAGGACGAGCAGTTCAAGGTGCAGGATCTGGAAAAGCGGGTGTTCACACCGGAGCGGAACCGGGTGATGTGCGAGACCTTTCTGGATCAGGCCCAGCGGGACCCGCTCGGGGAGCTGGGGAAGTCGATCCTGTTCGCGGTGAACCAGCGGCACGCGACGGAGCTGACGAAGATCCTGAACGGGATGCAGCCGGAGCTGGCGGTGACGATCACCTCGCGGGTACGGGATGCGTCGGTGATTGCCAAGGACTTTCGGGATGGCAAGCGCAGGGAGCGGGTGGCGGTGTCGGTGGACATGCTTTCTACCGGCTACAACTGCCGGGACCTGCTGAATGTGGTGCTGATGCGGCCGGTTTTTTCGCCGACAGAGTACATCCAGATCAAGGGACGAGGGACGCGGCTCTATCGATGGGAGACTGCGACGCAGACCTTCGACAAAGAGTACTTTCATCTGCTCGATTTCTGTGCGGTGGCTGAGTATTTCGAGGAGACGTATGACTACACGGTGCCACTGAAGCTTCCACGTGAAATCCGCGAGCGACCACCGAAACCTGCCTACGATCCCGGCAACGGTGACCCGATCGATCATCTCACTACTACGACCAGACCGCCTGGCGAGACCGTGATCCCGACGTGGACCGGGACTGACAAGCTGGTCAGCCAGGAAATCCGGATCGTGGGGCCGGACGGCGAGAAGGTCGATGTGATGACGTTCCGGGGGGCGTTCGAGAAGGATCTGAAGGTTTTTGCCGAGGAGAATCCCGATCTGCGCGAAGCGGTCGAGCAGGAAGATGACGACGCCGTTGAGTCGATTCTGCAGGAGCGGTTCTATCACCGGCCGGAGATGTACTACGGGCCGGACAAGCTGGCGCAGTCGTATGGGGTGCCGGCGTCGACACCGGAGTTCGTGTATGGAGCACTGGGGAAGCGGCGGCTGCGGACGAAGCAGGAGATTGTTGAGGAGACGGTGAGCTCGATCGCGGCGCAGCACAATCTGCGGTATGCGGAGCAGAAGTGGCTGGCGGCGACTGCGGCTCTGGTGGCGGACGATGCGCGGGCGCT
>JBGTJM010000201.1:0-4312 GCA_041745115.1 Thermomicrobiales bacterium | reverse complement strand
GGAATCGCGGCGTTGCGGGCGACATGCGAGAGCATGACCCGCCGCTCTCCCAAACCTTTGGCACGTGCTGTGCGGACGTGGTCGGCCCGCATCGTTTCCAGGATCGAGAATCGCGTATACCTCGCGACAAGGGCCATCGGCGCCAGAGAGTAGGCAATGACCGGCATGATGTAGTTTTGCCACTCGCCCCACCCCCCGGAGGGCAGGATGTCCCATCGAACACTGAGCAGCAAGATCAGCCACGTTCCAATCACCCATGAGGGTACGGTTAGTCCAAGCGTGCCGAAGGTCGTGACGCTGTAGTCGATCCAGCTATTCTGATGGGTCGCTGCGATGAAGCCGAGCAACGTGCCTAGCCCGTACGCGATCATGATGGTGGGCAGTCCGATTTTGATCGTCACCGGCCAGCGGGAGGCAATAAGGTCGGTAACGGACTCTGTCGGACGCTGAAACGAGACGCCAAAGTCACCCCGGATCGCGTTCGACATATAGCGGAAATACTGCGTGAGCAACGGCTTGTCCAGACCGTACTTTTCGAGCTGCGCTTGCCGCGTAGCTTCTGGCAGTCGCCGCTCGCCGACATCGAACGGACCACCTGGCACGGCATGCATGAGAAAGAAAGCGATGAGCGACACCATGAACAGCACGAAGATCAGACTGACCACGCGCCCCAGGATGTAACGTCCCACTCACAATCTCCAGAGATTAGTCCAACCTGCCGCAGGCAACTCAGTGGGTAGATTTCTTTACGGGCTTCCAGCTTCGTAGCTCGAACGGATGGCGCAGTGTAGCACGCCGGAACGAGACGAAAAACGGCGAGTGTGGCGAAGGCTATTCAAACAAACCAGGCTTGGCTCCTGGCGAACTCGTGCAGAGCGGCGACCTGATCGTCATTTTCGACGGCACCCGGGCAAATCGTTCGCAATTGAGTTATCGCATCGTCAGCACCCAATCCGCCCCGGATCAGATAAGCCCCCAGGATAGACCCTGTGCGCCCTTGGCCCGCCAGACAGTGCACGACCACCCGCCTCCCCTCGTTCACCTGCACGTCGATGAAGGCAAGAGCCTCCATGAACTGATGGTGGTACGGTGCAGTCAGATCCTCGATGGGAATATGCAGAGATGCCAGGCCGCGCTCCTGCAACCGCCACTCGTCCAGGGGCGTCTCAGTGAGCGAGAGAATTGCGCCGATGCCCTTTAAGGCAAGAAAATCAAGATCGTCGTCCAGCCTGCCGCGAGCCCCTGGACGGCTACTGCCTGCAAGCAGGTTGTCGATAAGCCAGTAAAAGCGATGCATCAGTATGTGTCCGTTTCGGTCATCACCACTCGACTGTACCAGCATGAGTTCCGTCCAGAACCCCGTCACCTGGCTGGGTCGCCTGCTGACCAACCAGCTTGTATCGAAGATTGAAGGGAACGCCATGGTTGTTGTTGGCGTCGATGGATGCCCGGGAGACTGGCTCGCTGTTCGATGGGAGCCTAACAGAGGCCGAATGGGCCACTCAAACTGCGAAAGCGTTGTCGAGATCCTGGACGGATCTCCGGACGCGGCTGCGATCGCCATCGATATCCCGATCGGTCTGAATCGTTGCAAGCCTCGGGCTTGCGACATCCAATCACGACGCCTGATCAAACCACGAAACAGCAGTGTTTTTCCTGCCCCGGACCTCCGGGTTGTCAACCTCAATGACTACCAGGAGGCCTCGGAACTCTCGTGCGATCTGTGCGGCAAAGGGATTTCCAAACAGGCACACGCGATCTTCTGGCGGATCGACGATGCAAACAGCATCATCACACCGGATCAACAGGATCGTGTAGTCGAGGTCCATCCTGAGCTGTGCTTCTGGGCGCTCAACCACAAGTCGCCTCTGATGTTTGCAAAGCGCAGTCCTGAGGGATTTGCGATGCGCAGGTTGTTGCTGAGCGAAGCGCTTGGCATCGACATTCCCAATGCAAGCGAATTGCACCGTATCTTCCGTCCCGCCGAAGCTGACGATGTGCTCGATGCGATGGTAGCGGCCTGGACTGCGCATCGCCTTGCACTCGGCATCGCGGAGCGTGTCCCTGCTCAGCCTGAGATTGGGGACAATCGTCTTCGCATGGAGATGGTGTACTGATCAACCCGGGTGCAGTTGCAGCCACGTTGACAGGCAAATCGCTGAACACGTTTTCCCTGGATTAATTGCAACATCCCTGCAACGACCGTCGCAACCTATCTCTCACCGTTGCAATGTCTCCCCTCCTACGATTGAGAACGTGAGGAGCGCCATTTCGTGACGTCTGTGAATGAGAGCGTCTCCTCAGTTCGGCGATTCAATTGCGATTCGAAAAGAGGTGCGTCTTGACCAGCATTCGCCGTATTGGCTGTGGAATAGTCTTCGCAATACTCCTCACAATGCCAACAATCGCAGTGGCACAGGATTCATCGGCAATCGACCCTTCTGTGATTAGCGCAATTGAGGAGTTTGTTCAGAGTGAGATGAGCGCGTCTCGCATTCCAGGCGTTGCGCTTTCGATCGTTCAAGGTGGTGAAACGGTACATGCAGCCGGATTCGGGAGTGCCGGCAATGGCCGAGATGTCACTTCGACAACGGTTTTCCCCATGGGCTCCATTATCAAGTCGTTTACTGCGATAGCCGTGCTTCAGCTTGTCGAAACTGGCGACATAGACCTTGATGCGCCAGTGCAGGAATATCTTCCGAATTTTCACGTCGACAATGAAATTGTATCGGCGCAGATCACCGTTCGGCACCTCCTGAATCAGACAAGCGGATTGTCCCGAACTACCGGCAACAAGCCTCTGGTCGAACATCGGGCGATGACAATCGACGAAGTCGTCTCTGATCTACGAAGCGAGAAACTGAATCGATCGGTTGGTGAGACATATGAGTACTCGAATGCGAATTTCGTTGTCGCCGCCTCCATCGTCCAGGAGGTTTCTGGCATCCCATTTGGCAACTATTTGCAGACCCGGATACTCGAGCCTCTTGGTATGGTCGATAGCGACGCGACGGGCGCAGACGCTGCACGGCTGGAGTTGACCGCACAGTACCGCTACTGGTTTGGAATTACGGTTGAGATGAAAGATGCGGTGTTGCCAGAGCGCATGCCGGGCGAGTACCTCATTAGCACCGCGGAGGACATGGGTCGATATCTTTCGTTTTACCTTGATGATGGGTCAACGGTCGGTGGAACAGCCCAGATCCTCGAACCCGCAAGCATTGCCATGATGCTCGAACCGGCGACCAACCAGGCTACGCGTCAATTGCTGAGTACCGAATTCACTTTTCAATACGGTATGGGCTGGTTCGCCGGGCGGTTTGGCGAAGTCGAAGACGCCCGATGGCACCTCGGCGAACTCCCTGCATTTAACAGCTGGATGGTCCTCATTCCCGAGCGAGATCTCGGGTTGGTCGTGATGATCAACGCCGGGAACCAGATCGAGATTGCATCCGCCAACGAGGTTTTTAGCCGTATTCCGATCGGCGTTGCAAATCTCCTGAGCGGCGATCAACCACCTGCGGGATCGAGCATCACCCGATTCTATGCAGTCTTCAATACCGTGGTGCTTGCGTTTGTGGCGCTGCAAGTGTTGAGTCTGGTGCGGCTTGTTCGAAAGCAGATTGGGGATGTTGAGGGCTTCGGAATGGTCCGCTTCGTGACTCCGCTCATCTGGGAGATCGGCCTGGGAGTGCTGATTCTGGCAGGATGGCCGCTGGTTATTCAGACAGGATGGCGAGGGAGCTGGATGTCGTTTCCTGACTTGACGATCGTCCTGATCGTGGTGGCAGTCATTTTTCTTGGCACCGCCTTGATTCGAATGCGAAAGCTCTGGTTGCTCGTACGGTGGCGTCAACCCTCATACAGTGCCAGAGCCGGAACCCAGATTCCTGCCCAGGGGCTTAGCCATTGATCTGTGATTATCCCAGGACAGCCAGCCGGTGGTGCGTTCTTCTCGCGGGCAATGGCGGCCGCGATTCAGGAAAGTGACTTCTGCGACACCCGTGTCCAGTCGCTGCTCAGAAATATGCAACGAGGGTGGCTGCGGGAAGCCACCCTCGTTGCCTTGACTTTGGCTCTTTGAGCACGCACGGAGCTGCGACCGGTGCTGGTACGGAAGGGGAGTGTGCAGTCGAGGTAGTGACGGAACGGCAGTCTTGCGGCGACGATTGGGGTTAGATCCGCCGAGCACCAGCCACCGCGTTGGTCTGGGTGGCAATCCAGACGGTTATTTCGTGCCAGGTATCCGGAGAGCGGAGCCAAACCGGTTGAAATTCGCCCAGATGCCACAGTTCCGTGCGCATCCCCTGCA
>JBGTJM010000200.1:0-6104 GCA_041745115.1 Thermomicrobiales bacterium | reverse complement strand
AGAATGGTCCGGTCACGGTGCAGTACTGAACCGTTCGAGGTCAGTTCGCAACGGGCCTCGCTCATCCTATGAGTCACCACTATAATGAAGAAGATGCGCCCGTAGCTCAGCGGATAGAGCGCTTGCCTCCGGAGCAAGAGGCCACAGGTTCGAGTCCTGTCGGGCGTACCAATCACCAAATCCTCAGCGCAATGGGCCTTTTTTTGACCACCTGGACCGCTTGGCTCGACCAGCAGAGGACAAGTGGCCTTACCCAGGAGAGGCAAGTGGCCACGATGCCCTCCGGACCTGGAAGGAGGGACGGGACATCATGGCAAACTCACGCTATCGATTGACGTTGAAGGAGCAACGATCGGTGGAACCCGGCTACGCACTCGTGGAATTACAGGATCAGTTCTTCACCAGTTGCCGGGCTCGCGGCCGAGCCATGGCGACGTCTGATCGCTATGCAGCGACCTTTGCGCTCTTTGCAAAGTCTTTAGCTCATTCCGATCGATCAGCAACCAACAATCAATTAACCTCTGCCATCATCCAGGAATTTGCCCTGTGGCTGCGCGAAACCCCGGTGCGACCTCAGCGGGGATCGACTACTCGAACTGACTCAGACAGTCGTGCGCACAAACGAGACATGCGAGCCTTCTTTCGATGGCTCAACCCCGAGGAGCTGCTCGACCGGACGGTCGCGTCACCGATCCCGACCAGAGCGACGATCTCGCGGGCACGCATTCTTTGATGGGAGAGCAGCCAGGTGCGGGTTAGGTCGCGCAGGCGTGCTCCCATTTTCTGGCTCTCGGCCAGGTTCCGGAGGTCGCGCACCTCCTCGCCGGACCGCGGGCGAATTAGCAAGAGTACGGGCACAGGGCATCTCCTTCACGGTCGATGTTCCCAACCTATCACTCTCACCTACTTCCCGGATGGACCACTTAGCGATGAAGGATCCGGTCGCGCATGTCTCACTGCAGGAGCGATACCGGCCAGGCCGTCAGGAAGGTGATGTGCTCCCGCATGTAGTACCGAGGTTGCCCGATCTCGTCGCGTGCCGCTTGCACAGCTAACTTGTATTCGTCATCGGCACGAAACCCGGCCCAGCGCTGGTGACGCATCTCGATCCTTTTCCCCACGAGAATCCAGTGAACGCCGACGGACCGGTTGACGGGATCGTGGTCTGGGTCCTCAGCGGGCACAGTTTCAAAGAACCCCACGAGGGGGAAGTCGAACTTCTCGAACAGCAGCGGCATCATGGTCGTTTCCGCCCACGCAACGTTCCCCTCCCAGTGCTCCGGGTTGATGTCTTACGGGCGCAACTCGTAGATCGTGCCTGCCTCCTGCCCTTGAATTGGTTCGCATCAATAACCGAAGGCATAGTCAGCATCCTGCCAACCGTGCGACGATGGGCGCGAAGTCGTCGATCGCCGAATCGAGCACCGTGATGTACGAGATGCCGAATCGCTCACGGCGTTCCTGCAGCAGCTCGATGATGTGCTCCTCCGTCCCGATCAATCCGTGCGGTGTCTCGAGCATGTCCTTGGAAGTCATGGTTTCGTTGAGCCCCCAACTCGAGATAGTCTGTTCGGCGGCGGTGTGCGCGTCATTCGTGATCACAACGAAGGCGACGATTATCTGCAGCTCGATGTGCGGACAGCGATCGCCGGCCGCTTCCCGGACCCAAGCCACCTTCTGGTCGGTCGCCTCGGGCGAGCTGCTTGCTGGTGTGCTGTCGATGCCGCCGGACGTCGTGGTCCAGTTGATACCCACGATATCGGTTTCGCGTGCCGCAAGCTGCAGCACCCGTCGGCGGCCACCGCCGATCAGCAGTGGCGGATGAGGGTGCTGAACTGGCTTCGCCCTTGGTGCGAGCCCCTCCAAGGCATAGTGCTCGCCCGAATAGGTGAACAGCTCGCCGCCGAACGCACCCTTGATGACCTCCACCGCCTCGATGAGCCGATCCACTCGGATGCCCGGTGGATCGAGAGGAATGCCCGTCATCTCGCAGTCGCCGCTGGCGTAACCGGCGCCGATACCGAACTCGAAGCGTCCGTTGGTCAGGACGTCGAGGGTTGCAGCGTCTCGTGCGATCGCAACCGGATGCCGGAAGGCATTGGAGAAGACCAGACTGCCGATGCGCAGGGTAGTTGTGGCCTCGGCCGCGACGGCCAGGGCGGCGACCGGAGCGAGCGGCCAATGCACATGGTCGTCGACCGAGAGCGTGGAGTACCCCAGCGCCTCTACCTTGCGGGCGAATTCGACCCAGCGGTCATGGCTAGCCGGTCCGAAGGCATTGACACCGAAACGAAACGGCCTGTGATCTCCTCTCATGCGGTTAACGCGCTAACGTGCGGCAGCACCTCGGTGGCGATTAGCGCCAACCCATCGATGTCGTCTGGATCCGACCATTTCACCTCGATCTCGCTGATGCCGACCGCTTCATACTGCCGTATCTGCTCGACCACCTGTTCCGGGGTGCCGAGGATCGCTGGAAAAGTGCGAAGCCAGGTCACAAGCTGCTCATCCGACGCGTCTCGCCACTGGCTGCCGAAGCGTCGGATCGTCTGCAAGCGCCGATTAAGCTCCGACTCGGTGCGCCAGCACACGAAGGGGATGTTGCAGACCCGCTCCACTTCATCCGGGCGACGTCCAGCCTCGATGATCTTCGCGTCAAGCAGGGCCGATCGCTCAGCCAGCTGTTCCGGCGTCATGCTCGGCGCGTTCCATGAGTCGGCAAAGCGGGCGACAAGCGGCAGCGTTCGTTGGGGGCCGGAGCCGCCAATGGCGATTGGTGGGCCACCCGGTCGCTGGGGTGGGGATAGCACGGCATCCCGTAGCTGATAGTACCGCCCCTCGAAGCTGACGGGTTCGTCGGAGTTGAGCAGGCGGGTGATAACCTCAAGCGCCTCCTCGAAACGCGCGAAGCGCTCCGGGATGTCGCCGAGCTCGTAGCCGAACATCGCGTGCTCGCGCTCCATCCAGCCGGCGCCCAGACCGAGGCTCATGCGGCCGTCGCTGAGATCGTCGAGAGCGGCCGATTGGCGGGCAAGCATCACGGGATCACGGAAGGAGACGGGCGAGACCCGTTGACCGAGCTTTACGCGCGCGGTGTGGTCCGCCGCCCAGGCAAGCGCGACCATCACCTCCAGCGACGGGTAGTCGGGCGGCTCGGGCAGGATGAAGTGGTCGGAGAGGTACAGCCCGTGAAATCCGAGGTCCTCAACAGTGCACACCAGGCGTTTCCACTGCGGCCATGTCAGCCCGAAGAGTCCTTCGGCGGCGATTGATAGCTGGACCATGGAGTACGACCCCCGAATCTCATCTCGAAAAGCCGAAGAGCCGACTTCTCCAAAAATACGATTTGGCTATGACAGCGATCAGGTGCCTGCGGGCGCGTGATCATCGGCTCGAACTGGTCGACGTTGTTCGGGAACATCGAGAAGGAGTATATGCCGAACCGCTCGCGCCGCTCCTGCAATCGCTCAACGATGCTCTCCACGCTAACGAAAGCAAGTGACTATTGGGCTCGTCATCTCCTTCTGCTGACTCCCGGAGGCGGAGACCGGGGTTGTCGGGCGATCACGACCGACATGAGTTTCGCTGACGCTCATAGACGGTCCAGCACGCCAGATACCGTGCATGGCCACGACAGTGTGCGCGACAAGGCTGGCGACAGCCCACTCGTGATCTTTCAGGTCAATCGGGGAGGCTCATTGAAGGGAAGGGCATAGAATACCAATGGAAGTCAGTCAATGGGGTTCATGTTGCTGCTGGAGAGTCATGATCGATCTCGATCGATGATCATGGAAGATTGCGAATCATCTGGAGATTTATCTGAAGCTCACTCACTACCGGCAACCGAACGCCTTGGGCAGTCCTTGGAAGCCGAACCCAGTAATTTCGGATCCGCAGCAATACTTCAGTTGACAAGTAGCGCTATCGACGTCCGCTCAGCTTGCAAGACCG
Organism: Thermomicrobiales bacterium; assembly: GCA_041745115.1. GTDB lineage: Bacteria > Chloroflexota > Chloroflexia > Thermomicrobiales > UBA6265 > JAHBVL01. The sequence goes on along the minus strand of JBGTJM010000200.1, from coordinate 2,153 downwards.
TCGGAGCCGGTCATCCATTCCCTGACCATTCAAGCCAAACACTGAAATCCATGTGATAGGATGCTCGAAACTAACCAGTTGGTGCATTCGCTAACACAAAATGTTCAGGAGGTTTCCATGTCTCAGCGCATTTCCTTCCTTGTGCTCGCCCTGCTAGTGCTCTCAGCCGTTGCGGCAATGAGCCCGGCAGGTGGAGTTGGTCCATCCAGGGCTGTTGCTCAGGATCCCGCCAATGTCTGGCTCAGTGCCATGGTTTGGAGTCCGACACTCGAGGAATCAGGTCTTGCGCTCGCCGATGTGGTCAATCAGATCGACGCGACCTGCAATGTGGACGTCGATTCAATAGGTTCGACAGGCGGAGCAGGTCCTGACGGCGCCGTTTATGCCTTTGCGATCAACTGGAATTGCCCAGCCAGCGCCAGCCAGCAGGGACTTGATAGCTGGTACAGCACCATGCTCTGGCGACCAACCCTCTCTGAGGCGGGTCAGGCGCTGGCGGAAATCGTCAACCAGATCGATGGATCGTGCATCGTCGATGTTGAGCCTGTCGCCTCGACCAACGGCGCGGGGCCCGAGGGATCCGTCTACGCCTTCGCGGTAACGTGGGGTTGCCCTCCCGGCTCTCCTCAGCAAGGCGTTGATAGCTGGTACAGCACCATGCTCTGGCGACCCACCTTGGCGGAAGCCGGCAACGCCCTGGCGGAGATCGTCAATCAGATCGACGCCGCCTGCACGGTTGACGTCGCACCGGTTTCGGCCACGAACGGCGTCGGACAGGAAGGGATCGTCATCGCCTTCGCGATCTCGTGGACCTGTGTGAGCGGAACCGGTACTGCGGCCGTTGAGCAAACGCCAGACCAGTTGACGATGTCCGTCTTCGAGTTCGGATTCGACCCAGCACAACTGACAGTCGTGGCAATGTCAGAAACGTCTGTTCTCATGACCAACGAAGGCGTGGCCGCCCACAATTTCACCATCGATGCCTTGGGCATCGCTATCGACCTGCAACCGGGCGAGTCAAAACAGGCAACGCTGAATGCTGCGCCAGGCAACTATGCCTTCTACTGCAGCGTGCCCGGGCATCGAGATTTCGGCATGGAGGGCAACCTCACCGTCTTGTAAAGCAGCTGTCCACTGGAAAAGAATGAGTATCGCCGTTCATAGGAACAACCCATACTGCGGCGGCCTGCAACGTGCACTGAAATCCGAGGAATGGATTAATTACTCCGCACCAGTCTATGAAAGGCGGCAAAACCTTGAAGGGTGCGATGATCGATCTCGCGAGACACAATACCTGGGCAACATCTCACGTATTGGCATTTTGCGAGCAACTCGATGATTCCAGCATCGAAGCAACAGCACCGGGTACCTACGGCTCTATCATCGACACACTCCGGCACTTGATAGACGCGGAGGCTTCATATCTCTACCGGCTCACCGGAGCGTGGCCAGACCATCCCTGGCCCGACGACGCCGACGTCAATTTGGATGTACTCAGAGATCGAGCAGCAATGCTGGGCAGTACGCTGGAGAACTTTGTCGCAACGGAGTGGGATTGCGAAAGACTCGGCCACGGCTATGGTGACGGTGGCGCAGTCTTCGATGTCCGGCTATCTATCTTCCTGACGCAGTTGCTCCACCACGCCAACGAACACCGGGCACACGTCTGCACGATCATCGGCACACTTGGGCTGGAGCCCCCTGACGTGTCCGGCTGGGGATATGCCTTTGACTCCGGCCGCGCCGCCCAAACGCTCTCTGGGCGATCAGACTAAACCTCCTCAGAACCGCGCCAGTCGCAATCGAAAAGTCCGCCTTAAACCATGCTGCACCGAGGCCAACTTCGCTCCGTGGACGGTCTAATGAATCGCCTTCGACCGAACCTTTCAGTTTTTCCCGCGAAGAGACCTATGACAAAACCGGGAACGGCTGGACCGTCCCCGGCAAGTCTTACGAGGTCCTATTCCTTTGCACTATTGCTTCGGGGCGATGTTCTGGTTGAATCGAAACAGGTTCGCTGGATCGTACTGCTCTTTGACGGCTACAAGCCGATCGAACGTCTGACCCGGGTACGCCTGCCGGATTCGATCCTCACCTTCTGCCTCCAGAAAGTTAACGTACACGCCCGAGCCTTCATGCCGGATCTTTTCCCA
>JBGTJM010000199.1:0-3717 GCA_041745115.1 Thermomicrobiales bacterium | reverse complement strand
TCGGGGCGCTGAGTTGCTCCCCACAGGATCAAAGGCTCCGTGGAAGCAAGTTCGTCGAAGTAGCTGGGCGGCTCATGCTCCGGATGGTAGACCGGGTACGTTTGATAGATCTCCCACTCCGGAAATCGGTAGTAGTAGTCTTCCGGCACGTGCTCAGGAGTCGCGTCGGCATTGGCCAGTGGGAGTTCCAGCGTCGCCATCGCCGCGTCGTTCCACATCCGATTCGGCGGATCGTCGCTTCTTGTTAATTCGGTCGACGCGCCGTCATGACCAGTGAGAGGTGTAGTGGATTGCGCCAGCGGTTCATCGAAATTCGCTTCTTCCTGTTGCATCGGATCCTGCTGACTCGGCGACGCATTCAACATCTCCCGGCTGCGATCGCGCCACTCGACCAATGCGGGATCTAATTCCAGTGGTTGTTGTCGAATGAGTTGTTCGGCCTCCCGCAGCAGGAGCCAAAACTCAAGCCATTCGTGCGTCATGATCTTTCGCGACTTGCCATCATAGGCGCTCATGACGTTGGGAATCACTTCCTGAAGGGCTCGATGTGCGTGCTCTAACGCCTCTTTCGCATCGTCGTTCCGGCGCAAGTGATGCAGGGCGATGGCCAGAGGCGCATAACCAGCGCGATGGATCGGTATCTGTGAGTCTGCGGCCTGCGGGAGGGCATCGCGGAATCGCTGCACCGCCATATCCCACTCTTCGGCTCGCAGGTGAGCCAATCCCGAGACGTACGATCCATAAGAGTTGTGTTTGCGCTGAAGAGCGTTCTCGGCAAGTTCAACGAGCCTCGATTTCTCAATCACAGGCGTGGGAGATACGGCCATCGCACGAACGACTAACTGATGATGAACTGCGTGAGAGGACCCCTTGAAACGATCAAGGAAACTTAGGCAAGCGCGACGGTGTCCCGCTTCATCGCCGACGTACGCTCGCAGCAAAGCATGTTCGATCTGCGTGACGGGGTTGGCCCGATCTGCCAACTGGAAGCGGATGTCGAAATCGGCAGCCATTTGTTCCCACTGGCCGAATCGGGCGTACAACTCGCCACGGCCGATGAAGGCGTCGCGGTACTTGGGCTCCGTCTCAATCGCTTCCGAATACTTCCGGTGCGCGTCCGACCACATCTCCCTTTCGTAATACTCGCGACCCTCGTTGGCCAACTGCGTCGCTTGTCTGAGTTGCACGACGAGCGACTCAGCCTCTTGACGCGCCATCTGAGCTTCCAGGCGGGCAGCGGTTTCACGAGCGAGTGATTGCTCAGTCTTCGCCCGCGCCTGGAGCGCCTCGTGACGTGACTTCAGAGCCCAGGACGCGAAAGTTGCACTCACTACCGAGCCGACGATCAGCAAGGTTGCGAATGCCGCAGTGATCGAGAGGGCAAGCCGATGACGACGGGCGGCCTTTTGCAACCGGTAGTAAAAGGTTGGCGGGCAAGCTTCGACCGGTTCGTCCGCAAGATATCGCTCCAGATCGCGAGCCAGGCCGTTGGCTGTCTCGTACCGACGCGTACGGTTCTTCTCAAGGCACTTCATCACGATCCAGTCCAACTCGCGGCTGAGCATCTGTGGCAGCGCCGCCGGAGTTGTGTGGCAAATTTCGGCAAACTGCGAGAGTGACTCCGAACTGCTCAATCGAAGACTGGGGCGAAGGGGCTCCTCCTCCTGGATTTTCTTGAGCACTTCCTTCCATGCCAAATCTCGAACCAGCGAACGATCCAGTGGCGGAGTTCCGGTGAGCAGTTCATACAACAACGCGCCCAGAGAATACACATCGCTACGCGTGTCGACTCCGAAGGCATTCAGCTCGGCTTGCTCTGGCGGCATGTATTCCAATGTGCCGACGATCGTCCCATACTGTGTGAACAACGTTCGCTCGGTGAGCCGTTGATCGACCGCCTGAGCGATACCGAAGTCGATCACTTTGGGAACAGGCTTGTCATCGTAGATCGTCACCAGAACATTGGTCGGCTTGATGTCCCGATGAATGATTCCCTTTTGATGTGCATGTTGGATCGCCTGGCAAACAGGAATAAACAGTTCGAGACGATCCCGCACCGAACATCGGTTCTTCTCACAGAAAGTCGTAATCGGAACTCCGTGGACAAGTTCCATGACGAAGAATGGTCTGCCAGATTCCGTTGCGCCGGCATCCAGAACTTTCGCGATGTTCTGGTGATCCATCAGCGCCAGCGCCTGCCGCTCGGCCTCAAACCGCGCAAGTACGGCTTTTGAATCCATCCCTGGCTTGATCACCTTCAACGCGACACGCCGCCGAACAGGTTGTTGCTGTTCGGCCATCCAGACGACTCCCATCCCACCTTCGCCGATCTGCTGGAGAAGCTTGTAGCGGCCGATCATGTCACCAGGGCGCTCGGTGAGCGACCACATCACAGTGGCTGACAGGCCAGGAGCCGAACGGTCGAGCAGACTGTCCCTTTCGAGATCATGCTCCAGAAGGTCTCCGATCTCCGATTTGAGCTCGGCATCTTCGCCGCAGGCCTGATCGAGAAACGCTGCGCGTTCGCCCGCGTCTGCCAGTTCGGCGGCGGCGTTGAAGATTTCGTCTTTGTTTCGTTTTTCAATGGGCATGGTGCATCTCTGTGAATTTGCTCTGCACTTCAATGCGCCTTCTGTAGGAAAAAGCGATCAGCCGATTCCATAAAATTGCGGAAAACCGCGGTCAGTCCGTTCCTTCATCGATTTCGGCGTCGTCCATCATTTGCCGCCGCAGCCAGGCTCGCGCGTAACGCCAGTACCGTCTGGCCGTTACGGCGGAAACCCCGAGCACCAGGCCGACCTCTTCATGGTTCATGCCTGCAAAGAAACGAAGTTGCACGACCTTAGCCTTCAGCGGATCTTCACGTTCCAGCTTGAAAATCGCTTCGTCCAGCGCAAGCAGTTGGTCGGAGGGGATGTCCGACGGCACCTGAACCTCGTCCAGTGCGACTCGATTGCGTTCCCCGCCTCGCTTCAACCGCTTCTTGCGGCGAGCCTCCTCCACCAGAATGCGTTGGATGGCCACGGCAGCAGCGGCGAAGAAATGGCCGCGAGAGTCCCAATGTTGGACTCGATCAACTTCAACGAGTCGGAGGTATGCCTCGTGTACGAGCGCTGTGGCCTGCAACGTCTGACCTGGTTTCTCCTGAGCCAGCCTGGCGGCGGACAATTGCCGCAGTTCATCGTAGATGAGCGGCAGCAACTTCTCGGCGGCGCTGCGATCGCCCTGCTCAATTTGTGACAGTATCTGCGTAACTTCGGTCATCGCTTGGTCTCTCATAAATCTTTGCACGACCGTGATTGTACCGACGCCAATATGGGGTTCTCCCGAGAAGGCGGAGCGTCTCGGAAGTGATGCAAACACCTGAACACCAGTCACCGGGGTCAACCGGACACCGTGGTCAGGCTTGGTTTTCGGTTTTCAACCGACATTTGCGTTTGCCAAAATGGCCAACTGAGCGAGCGCCGGGCAAAAACCTGCGTTCTTCTTGCCGCCCCTCCCCGAAGACTCGCCCCTCCCCGAAGGCTCGTTCCTCCCCGAAGGCTCGTTCCTCGCCTTCGACCCTCCCGGAGGGCATTCGTATCTACACAAGCTTCATTACCCTCCCTGGGGAGGGTCGAAGTCGAGGGACGAGGCTTCGGGGAGGGGTTGGGCGGTTAGTAAACGCTTCGCTATCCTGCCGGCGCACCCTCCCCGGAAACTCGCAAGCTCGTTTCC
>JBGTJM010000198.1:0-19123 GCA_041745115.1 Thermomicrobiales bacterium | reverse complement strand
GTCGCGGCAACTCCGAGCTGCGCATACCTGTCCATGCGGCGATATTCTTTCCGCCCTAGCACTACGTCTGGCTCGAACCCCCGTACTTCTGCAGCAAACTGGGTCTCGAACTCCGAAGCATCAAACCTGGTAATCGCGTCGACACCCGATACCCCAGATCGTATGTTGTGCCACATGTCGTCAGCTGTCAGACCAAGGGGAGTCAGCACGCCCAACCCTGTTACGACCACTCTTGGTTTATCGAGATTTGCCATGATCATCCATCACGATCCTGAAGAGAAACACCACCAGCCACAAGCAATTCGGCTGGGGGCAGTCATGGGCTTGCTCGCTGTCAGCCAGCCTGATCTGATGGTACCCTGAACAGGCTCGACCCTGCGGGGTTCGTGATTGCTGGCGTTGTCCTGAGCCGATAACCCATGAGTCGGGAGTCGGTCCGGAACGTGTTCCGAGTCGGCGCCCACCTGCATTTGCAGGTTCAGGCTCCGCCACACACGGCTCATGCGGGGTCGACCCATGTTTCGATCTTTTTCGCAAAGGTTGCCTACTGATGATCGCGGTGGTGCTCGGTCCAGATCGTTTCATGGCTCGCTCGTCGGTTCAACGGCTTGTCGATCAGCACGATCCGGATCACTCGAACACAATTCGCTACTCGGCCGAAAGCGACTCGGTCGACAGCGTCATCAATGCCGTCTCGACTCGTTCGTTCTTTGATACACAGCGTGTGATTGTCGCCACCGGATATGTGCCGAGACAGTCGGCAAGCTCTGGCCGCGGCAAGTCCGCTACCAAAGGCCGTGCGTCGAAATCAGCCAAGTCGGCCCTGAGCAATCCATTCGAGTCCATGTTCACGGCGGCGGTGGCCACCAGCACCGCGCTGATTCTCCACGAACCAGAGCTCGCGGTTTTGCCAGCGGGATTCAAACGTATGCTCCCGGCTGATGCCGTAACAGTTACGGGCCAACCGCCGCGCGGGTCGGCGCTGATTGACGCGGCCACCAGAGGATTCGAGACCCGTGGTGCCTCGATCGATCGTGAAACGGTTCGGTATCTCCTCGATCTGCTTTTCGCGGACAGCTGGCAGCAGCCGTCGGCAAATCCTGCCTTTGACCATCCTCCAGATATTGAATCGCTAACGAGCGAAATCGAGAAACTTTCACTGGCCGCCACGGACCGGGTGGTTACCATTGATCTCATCGATCAATTGACGTTTCAGCCGAGTTCGGATCGCATCTTCGCATTTCTGGATGCGACGATTTCCGGTCAAGCGGCAACGGCTATTCGAGAGCTCGCGTCCTTCTCGAATGACGACGATGAGATCATCCGTCATTTGGCGCAGCTACTGCAGCAAATCGAGTTCGTCGCCGCCGCGTGTCAGGAAGGAAAGCCTGCCGACAATGTCGCTGCCGGCAAAGCTCTGGGAATGCCGAATCCGAATCGGATGGCACCAGTCATGCGGTCGCTCAATGCAATGTCCGCTGACCCGCACATGCTTCTGGCCGTCGCGCGGGAGGCAGATTCGCGACTGAAGCGAGGATTCGACCATTCTGCCCAGGACTCGCTCTATCGGCTGATCGCGGCGGCCGCATCGACTCCGGGAAACAACCAGTGAGCAACCAGACGGTCGCTCACTCGAGGAATCTTCAGCCTTTTGTCGCCAGTATGACTAGGTGGTCGTCATTCCGTTGTACTTGTTCATCAACCTGGACTTGCGCCGCGCTGCGTTGTTGGGGTGGATGACACCTTTGCTTGCGACACGGTCGAGCATGCTGATCGCATCTCCCACAGCCGCCGATGCTTCGTTGACATCGCCCGTTTGAATGGCCAATTCGGCCTTCTTCACATAGGTTCGGGCTGCAGTACGATACGGTCGATTTCGTAGACGCTTCTGCTCAGAGACCAGAATGCGTTTTTTAGCAGACTTGCTGTTCGCCAATGTAATCAGTCCCCTTAGAATAATGAGAGTGCGGTCCAAAATCACGCACGCACGAACCTCGCAAACGAGACTCGTACTTGCCTTAGCCTGTCAATGCTAACAAACTTTCCGTCTGTTGGCCAAATGGCCGCGGAATCCGGAGAACTCCTGCGTGTCGCATAACACTATTCCAGTGGCTTCCAGCCCGCCGGCTGAAGCTGACTCTTTGCATCGAGATCAGCCACATGGTGCCAAAGCCAGTGGAATGGCCCGCAACCTCTCGATCGTAGGCGTCGCGATGATCGCCAGCCGATTGCTCGGCTTGTTGCGAGAGATTGTGATGGCCAATCGCTTCGGAACCTCAAGCGATTATGACGCCTATGTCAGTGCGTTTCGCATTCCCGACCTGCTGTTTCTGGTAGTCATGTCGGGAGCGTTTGGCTCTGCTTTTATCCCCATTTTCGGATCATTCCTTGCCCGCGGCCGAAAAGATGACGCGGACCGACTTGCCTCGGCGGTGATCACGTTCACTGCTTTGATCACACTTGGGCTCGGACTTCTTGCATTTGCGCTCGCAAGCCCGATCATGCGCTACATTGTCGCGCCAGACCTTGCGCCAGACACCATGGAGCTCGCCATTCGAACGATGAGAGCTCTCCTGCTCTCGCCTGTTCTGCTTGGGCTGGGCATTGCCGCCAAGGGCATTCTGGAAGCCCAAAGTCAGTTTCTGCTACCGGCATTGGCTCCCATTGTCTACAACCTGGCCATCATTGCAGCTGCGCTGGTGCTGGCTCCCGAGTACGGCATTGGAGGCGTTACCCTCGGTGTCATCGTTGGCGCAGCATTGCACGTTGGAATCCAGATTCCAGGCCTGGTCAGGACAGGATTTCAGTTTCGCCCCACCGTTTCTCGCCAGGTTGCAGGTCTGAAGGATGTGGGTATCCTCCTCATACCGCGCGTCATTGGCCAGGCTGCGTTTCAGATAAATTTCGTCGCCGTCAATGCGTTCGCCGCATCTGCCGGCGAAGGGCGGGTTTCTGGACTCAACTACGCGTGGCAAATGATGATGCTGCCCAACGGCGTGCTCGCACTGAGTATTGGGACCGTGCTCTTCCCTACCATGACCAAACAATTCGAGCTTGGGCAGATCGACGAGATGAAGTCAACGCTTCTTCGAGCGCTCCGTGCCATGACATTCCTTGTGGTCCCAGCATCGATTGGTTTGCTGATCTTCGGTACTTCCATCTTTCAATCGATCTTCCAGACCGGCAACTTCACCAGCCAGTCGACTCGTCTTGCAGCCCAGCCTCTTGCTCTGCTGGCTGGTGGGCTTATTTTTTATAGTCTCGTCGAGGTCCTTGCGCGCACCTTCTATGCCATGAAGGACACAAAAACGCCGGTCATTGCAGGGATTGTGATCATTGTCATCAATATCACCATTTCATGGCTAGTCGTCGAGCGTTTGGGTCATGTTGGGCTGGCAATGTCGCTGTCGATCTCCACGATGATCGAGGCGCTGATACTTCTGGCGGTATTGAGGCGCCGAATCGGCGGATTCGGATCGTCATTTGGGGTCTGGTTGGCCAAGGTTATTGCTGCGGGTGCGGCGATGGCGATTGCTGCGGAAGCCATTCGCCCCCGCCTCGAAGACCTGACCTTGCCCGGCGATGCCTCCCGTTTGAGCCAGCTCATCATCCTCACGCTGGCTGGAATGCTGGTTCTCTCGGTTTACGGAGCAGCCGCCTGGCTCCTTCGCATACCAGAGGCAGTTCGTCCAGTGGCATCAGTCGATCGCAAATTGCGCGCATTGGTTCACCGAAATGGCTAATCATCTCTGATCCCCTCAGGCCCTCGACTATACTCAGTCCCATGAGTGTCGCGGCATCAGCTACCAGTCAAAGAGTCGGTGCAGACCTGGTTCCCCAGCAGCGGATCAGGAACTTCAGCATCATCGCGCACATCGATCACGGGAAATCTACGCTCGCTGATCGTCTCCTCGAGGACACCGGCACCATCGAATCTCGTCAGATGATGGAGCAAGTCCTCGATTCGATGGATCTTGAGCGCGAGAAAGGCATCACCATCAAGGCGAGGGCCGTGCGGATGGGCTACCGGGCGAGCGATGGAATCGAATATCAGTTCAACCTCATCGACACGCCGGGCCACGTTGACTTCTCCTACGAAGTGAGTCGTTCCCTTGCGGCCTGCGAAGGTGCGCTGCTCGTCGTCGATGCCAGCCAGGGGATCGAAGCGCAGACTCTGGCGAATGTCTACCTCGCACTCGAACAGAACCTTTCGATTATCGCGGTAATCAATAAGATCGACCTGCCCGGCGCAAATCCCGATGGGGTCAGGCAGGACGTCGAAAACGTGATCGGCTTGCTCGATGACGAGATCATCTTCGCTTCGGCCAAGGAAGGGACTGGCATAGCAGAGATTCTCGAAGCAGTTGCCGCACACATGCCAGCACCGGTCGGAGATGCAACTGCACCAGCCAGAGCCCTGATTTTTGATTCGCACTACGATCCATACAAGGGCGTGATCGCATACGTCAAGATCGTCGATGGACAGATCGAAGCGGGAGAGCGGATTCGCCTCATGTCGAGTGGCAAGGAATCTGATGTGCTAGAGCTCGGGTACTTTTCGCCCGGGATGATCGCGGCTTCTGCTCTGCAGTGTGGCGAAGTTGGCTATATCGCTACTGGTCTCAAGGTGGTCAAAGACTTGCAGGTCGGCGACACCATTACCGTAGCAGACCGGCCTGCAATCGAGGCATTGCCGGGCTATCGGCCGGCAAAACCGATGGTCTTTGCCGGACTCTACCCAGTCGATGGCGAGGAGTATCCGCTCTTGCGAGAAGCGCTCGACAAGTTGCAGCTCAACGATGCCTCGCTCGTCTATGAACCGGAATCATCTACGGCGCTTGGTTTCGGATTTCGCGCGGGATTTCTTGGCTTGCTTCATATGGAGATCATTCAGGAGCGACTCGAGCGTGAGTATGGGCTCGATCTCCTCACGACTGCACCTAGCGTCGAGTACGAGGTCCTCATGCGCGGCGGGGAGACGGTCGTTATCGACAATCCGGCTTCTATGCCATCACCAGGCGAGTTCGAGGAGATACTCGAGCCGTGGATGGACATCAGCATCATCGTCCCATCTCGCTACATCGGCAATGTCATGGATCTGGTGACCAGACGGCGCGGCGTTTTCAGGGAAATGACCTACCTCGACGAGGACAGGGTTCAATTGCAGTTCGATATGCCTCTGGCCGAGGTCATCATCGATTTCTATGACCAGCTCAAGAGCCGGACCCAGGGATATGCATCACTCGACTACACCTTCGCAAAGATGCAGGCGGCCGACCTGGTGAGGCTGGATGTGCTGGTCAATGCACAGTCCGTCGACGCGCTCTCCGTCATTACCCATCGGGAAGAGGCCTACAGCCGCGGTCGAGATCTTGTGCAGGCGCTGCGCTCCCTGATTCCGCGCCAGATGTTCGACGTGCCCATTCAGGCTTCGATCGGCAGCCGAATTGTTGCCCGGGAGACGATCCGCGCTATGCGCAAGAATGTCTTATCCAAGTGCTATGGAGGAGACATTTCCCGAAAGCGTAAGCTGCTGGAGAAGCAGCGCGAAGGTAAAGCGCGCATGAAGATGGTCGGCAGCGTGGAGATTCCCCAAGAAGCGTTCATGGCCGTACTGAGCCTCGGTGACAAATCGCAATCGTCAAAGGGTTAACTGTCGTTGTCCACGACGATTACAATTGCCGGACTCGGATACGGTAGCAGGTCATCGCGAACGATCTCGGTGCAGCGTGCGCTCGATGCCGCCCGGGTGATCGTGCTTAGAACAGCCGTGCACCCTGGAATTGACGATCTACTTGTCGACCAGCGTGTTGTTGCCTGCGACGATCTCTATGAGAGCGGCGCATCATTTGACTCGGTCTACGCGCTGCTCGTGGATCGGGTCATTTCCGCGGCGATGACCTCAGATGTCCTCTACGCAGTGCCTGGCTCAGCCGTTTTTGGTGAACGTACGTTGGCTCCGCTTCGAGACCGCGCGGAGGGGCTAGGGATTGCTGTCGAGATTCTGCCTGCTGTTTCCGCACTCGAGCCGGTGGCAATCGCCACCGGGCTCGATCTCCTGAGCGATCAGATCCAGATCATTGATTCCGTTTGGCTGTCGGAAAGGGTGCGGATGGAGCCGTTCTCTGGCGGGCAGCTCCAACTGGACCCACACCGTCCATTGATCGTGGGCCAGATCTACGATCAGTCCATCGCCAGTGATGTGAAGCACGCGCTCTCCCGGCTTTATGGCGACGACTACCCGGTGAGCATCGTCCGTAGCGCAGGGGTCGTCGGTAAAGAGGTCGTCACGGCGGCGCAGATTTACGAGATCGACAGGAATGGCGTCGACCATCTTACGAGCCTCGTCGTCCCTGCCATGGCATGGCCCACTCCAGCCAGGTCGCCCGCAACGCTTCACCAGCTTATCGCCTACCTTCGCGGCCCTGAAGGATGTCCATGGGACCGGAAGCAGACCTTCGGCTCGCTTCGCGACAAAGTGCTGGAAGAAGCTCATGAGACGATCGAAGCAATCGACGCACAGGATCCAGAAGCCCTCGCTGGCGAGCTTGGAGACCTGCTTCTGGTCGCCGCACTGCTTTCGCAGATCGCTGATGAGGCAGGTGAATTCGGTATAGAGGACGTCTACCGGCAGGTCAACGCCAAACTCATTCGCCGCCACCCGCATGTCTTTGGCGATACCGTAGCCGAGTCTGCTGAAGAGGTCCTCGCGACCTGGAAGTCGGTTAAGGCGTCTGAGCGTGCAGACGCATATGTGTCGTCGAGTGTCCGCTTGCGGTTCGACGAGCTCCCCGCGACGATGAGTGTGGTCGATCGGATTCGACTTTCCGAAGCACCAGAAATCGCTCGCGCGCCAGTAGTCGATCAAGCGCTTGGCGCAGAGCTTCTGTCCATGATCGACAAGGCCCATTCCGAAGGAATCGACCCGGAGCGCTCCCTCGAAGCGGCCTATCGACTCTCGAAACGTGGTGACACAATAGACGTGAAAGGAACAGTTCAGAATGAAACCCGCGCTTGATATCGAGCCATCGAAAACCGGAAAGCTCACGTGCGGGTCATTGCGAATCGATGATGTTGGGCAGGTGGTGACACTCTCCGGATGGGTCCATCGCCGTCGTGATCTTGGTGGCCTGATCTTCATCGACCTTCGCGATCGGTATGGGCTGACTCAGATCGTCTTCAACCCGGAAATCGATCCCGCGTCTCACGCAATCGCCAGCGGCCTTCGCAATGAGTTCGTCATTTCCGTCAAAGGAGTCGTACGACGTCGGCCGGAAGGTACTGTCAACGCTCGGCTCCTGACTGGGCAGATCGAGATAGAGGTCACAGAAGTTGCTGTCCTCAATCCCTCTGCAACACCCCCCTTCTATATCAACGAGGAGGGAGACGTCGACGAATCGCTGAGGTTGAAGTACCGGTATCTTGATCTGCGCAGAGACCGCATGCAGCGCAATCTGATTCTTCGCCACAGAGTCGTGAAGTTTATGCGGGACCACCTGGACGAGCGAGGCTTCGTAGAGGTCGAGACTCCAATGCTCATCAAGAGCACACCTGAGGGCGCCCGCGATTTTCTGGTTCCTTCGAGCGCGCATCCTGGCCTGCTCTACGCTCTGCCTCAGTCGCCTCAGCAGATGAAGCAACTCCTGATGATCTCAGGACTCGACCGGTATTTCCAGATCGCCCGCTGTTTCCGGGACGAAGCTCAGCGAGCCGACAGGCAGCCAGAGTTCACCCAACTCGACATCGAGATGAGCTTTGTCGAAGAAGAAGACATTATGTCGCTGATCGAGGCTCTCTACTGCGAGCTCACTGCGCGCTTCAGCGAGAAATCGATCCGGGAAACTCCCTTTCCGCGATTGACCTACAGGGAGGTGATGGATCGGTTCGGAAGCGACAGACCGGATCTTCGTTTCGGAATGGAGCTCCAGGATGTAGGCCCCAGCCTGGCTGCGACCGAGTTCAAGGCGTTCGCCGGGGTTCTCGAAAGTGGCGGTCAGGTCAAAGCCATTGTCGTTCCCGGATGTGGCAACTACACACGTCGCGAGATCGATGAGCTGACCGACCGAGCGAAAGCTGCTGGAGCAAGGGGACTGGCCACGATCGCCCTGAGCTCCGACGGCCTTCGCTCGCCGATTGCCAAATTCCTCTCTGAACAGGAGGTATCGGCGCTCACAACAGGTATTGGTGCGGATAACGGTGATCTGGTGCTGATCGTCGCAGATACGCCGCCAATCGTCGCAAAGGTCCTCGGAGGCCTTCGTGACTACCTGGGAGCGTTGCTGAAACTCGCTGATCCCAATGAGCTCGCCTATTGCTGGGTGTACGAGTTTCCTATGCTCGAGTGGGACGAAGAAGGCAATCGCTGGGACGCTACCCACAACCCATTCTCCGGATTTCACGAGGAGGATCGTCCTTTGCTGGACACAGACCCGGGCCTGGTACGTGCCCGTCAGTATGACCTCACGCTCAATGGCAACGAGGTTGGCGGCGGCAGCATTCGGATGCATCGGAGCACAGATCAGCGCCGTGTCTTTGAGATGATGGGCCACTCGCCAGATGCCCAGGAAGATCGGTTCGGCGCCCTTTTGAATGCGCTTGACTTTGGTGCGCCTCCCCACGGCGGAATCGCGATGGGAATCGACCGATTCCTGATGCTCATTGCTGACGAACAAAACATCCGCGAGGTCATCGCGTTTCCAAAGAACCAGCGTGGATCAGACCTGCTCTTTGATGCTCCGTCACGCGTTGAGTATCAGCTTCTCGACGATGTCGGACTGATGGTCAAACCAGGGATCGAAATGGGCGGCTCAACCGATTAGCCAGATCGCGGTCTGATTAGCGTTTCCAGCCGGCTTTGGAAAGTGAGGTTCTCGCCGCAGTGATTTCGTCCCACGGATGCTTCCTGTCGCCCCAGATGATGCTCCGTTCATGACCCTTGCCAGCGAGCAGCACAACATCGCCGGGGCGCGCCAGTGAGACTGCCGTATCCAGCGCTTCCTGTCTGTCGACAATCCGCAGGAAATCCTTACCCTCGGAGGCGCCGGCGGACATCGCTCCCTGTGCGACCTCCCCGATGATCGCAGAGGCGTCCTCGAACCGCGGGTCCTCCGTTGAATAGATATTGAAATCGGCAAACTGCGCCGTGACCCGTCCCTGAATCGATCGCTTGGCTACATCTCGCTCTCCGGCACTACCGCTAACGCAGATGATTGAGCCTTCGGGATTCAATCGCCGTAGGAGCTTCAGGATCTTCTCGAGCGACTCAGGGGTGTGTGCGTAGTCAACGATCACTTCGAAAGGCTGCCCCGCATCAACTCGAACCATCCGACCAGGAACGGGAGGTGCGTTCTGGAGACCTTCCAAAATCGCAGTTAGTGGCAATCCAGCTGCAACGCCGATTCCTGCCGCACACAACGCATTCTCCACGTTGAATTCGCCGAGGTATGAGATGGAGACATCCACCGAACCGGAGGGCGTCGACAGCACAAACGAACTGCCGGTTTTCGAGCTGTGAACGTCACTCGCCTGAATTTCGGCATCGCCACCGCTTCTGCTGAAACGCAAAATCGTGGCGCCATCTGCATGGTCGATCACCGATCTCGCGCCCGCGTCGTCGACATTGATTACCGCCCACCCTGATCGGGCGGCCACTCGCTCCAGAAGAGAGGCTTTGGCAAGCTTGTACGCTTCGAGCGTCCCGTGAAACTCGAGATGCTCGTGAGTGATATTCGTCACCGCGCCAATAGTGAAGGGGATGCAGTCAAGGCGATTTGCAGCGAGCCCGTGCGACGTCGATTCGAGAATCGCCCAGTCGACGGCAGCGTCCCGCATGCGGTCCAGGTGGCGCTGAATGTCCAGCGATT
Source organism: Thermomicrobiales bacterium (assembly GCA_041745115.1). Taxonomy (GTDB): domain Bacteria; phylum Chloroflexota; class Chloroflexia; order Thermomicrobiales; family UBA6265; genus JAHBVL01. Next base: position 9,260 of record JBGTJM010000198.1, on the reverse strand, counting down.
CGGGCGTGGTCTGCCGTGTCTCATGCTCGACTACTGTGCCACCGATTTCCACCGAAACCGTGCCTACCAGCCCGGTTTTCATGCCCCCTGCCTGAAGGATTGCGTTCGCGAGATATGAGGTTGTGGTCTTTCCGTCGGTACCAGTGATGCCGACTATTCCTCGAAACGATTCAGCGGGACGATCGTAAAACGCTTCGGCAAGCAAAGGGAGCGACTCCCTGGTGTTCGCAAACCGCAAGCCCGGACAATCCGAAGGCGACTCTTCGCTCGCAATTGACCCGGCGCCGCGCGCGAGGGCGTCGTCGATGAATCGATGTCCATCGACATATGAGCCACGCAGTGCCACAAACAGGTCGCCTGGCTCGATGAGCCGAGAGTCGTACTCGACGCCCTGAACTGGAGTGTCGGGACAACCGACGATCTCCAGCGGGCTGGTCGCCAGTGCAAGATCACCCAGCGTCTTCATCGATATCGACCACTTGCTTACAACCCGCCCTGTTTGACTCGCCTTGCCAGCCTCGTGGCCAGTGGCCAGTAAACGCGCTCTAGCGTCCGCGGGTACTCGACGATGTTGCCACCGAATCCGGCTTTGAACCGATACAGGCCTCGCCAGTCGTCTCCGCGTGTGGCGGGAACATGCGCGTTCGTCTCGGACTGCGACTCTGGGTCCCGCATCGGTATTCCCCAGAGGTCATAGCGCTTCATGCCTTTGTCCCGGGCCCATCTCATCGCCTCGAATTGCAGCAGAAACGCCGCTCCGTGCGCTCTGTTCTCAGCGGACGATCCCCCGTACATGTAGATCGCCTCCTCCCCGAATGAAGCCCCTATCAACCCTGCCGCAGGTTCCCCATCCACCCGCGCAATGAGCATCAACGCATTCGATCCAAAGGACTGGAGAAAATCCCGATAGTAGTCCTCGTGGTGAATCCCAAATTCGTTGCGATTCGACGTCTCACGGAGAAGCCGGTAGAAAATCTGAAAGCCCGGCTCGTCAAGTCCCTCAAACGATTCGACGGCGACCCCCTTTCTCATCGCCAGTCTCACGCTGTATCGGGTTTTCTGGTGCATTTGCTTGAGCATCACATCATCATCAGCCAGATCGATTTTCACGGTCCTGCCCGGTTGAATGTGATCTGGACCAGGACTCCATCGCTTGTCCGACTCAACGCTGTCTGACCACGGTACGGGCTCATTCGGTTCCACCAGGGTGTAGAGGCTTCGATGCTCTTTCGAGATCGCGTCAATTCGATCCAGAAGCTCCATCGATCCCGATCCGCTGTGGTCAAGCGCAGGGCCACGCGGAATATACGCTGCGCTCACCGGCCCTCGATGCCGAAACAGAACCTGTGCCAATCCGGAACCGTCGGCGGTTGCTATCCGAACTGGCTTCCAGCCATGGCGTCCCTTGAAGTCACCCCACTCCCACGACTGAAGGAGATGACCATTCAGTGCCGACAGGGACCCATTCCAGGCAGATCGAGATGTCGCAATGTGGTTTTTCGACATCGACATGTGGATCTCCGACCTGTTGTCTTTCAGTCTGTTGCCAATGGATCGACTGCAAGGCGAGCCTCATCGATCGCATCATCGATCAGCTCGATAACCTCGCCGTCTACGATGTCGAGTTCCTTATAGCGCTGAAGTACGCGAATCGCCCCCGTGCCGCCTATCCGTCCAATAGCTCCTACCGCAGCGAACCGGACTTCCGCATCCTCATCGTCCAGAAGATGCGCCAGTTGAGCGACAAGATCGGGCTCACCAAGCATTCCAGCAGCCTGAGCCGCCTCGAACCTCAACTCAGCATCATCACTTTGGAGCGATCGCTCTATTGCTGGCTTCCAGCGCGATTGACCAGAATGCCCCATTGCCCGCAAGGCCCCTGCAGCGATCGTCTGATCGTCGTCGGCGAATGCTTCCTCGATTATTCGTGCCACGCCAGGCTCCGAAGCCAGGGGACCCAGCACCTCGATGCATCGCCGGCGCGTCAGAGGCGGCTCTGAGGGACTGGTGGCAATACCGCTCGCCTGAGCTACGATCTCGCTTCTGATAGCGAAGTCATCATCGCTCGCATCTGAAAAGTCGACCATGAACGGCAGTAATGCACCGGCAGCCTGAGCGCGAACGTGTTGACTTTCATCCTCAACGAGCATCCGCAGGAACTCTTTGGCCAGATCAGGTGTCCGATCCTCCCAGAGTCCATCAATTGCAAGCTCCCGAACCACCGAATCGTCGTCAGAAAGGACTGACCGGAAGACGCGGCGAAAATCAACGTCTACGCTCACTTCTGCGTACTCGAGCAACGATCGAACCAGGCTGATTCGTTCTGCCTGCTCCAGGCCGCTCCAGTACTTCAGGAAGACGTCCACTCCCCCTCGCGAGAGGTCGGAATATCCGATCAGGTGTGATCGGTCGGGAACAACCTGCTCCTCATCTCCGCGAACCAGATCGTCGAGGTCGGACCAGCTATCCAAGGGAGCCTGGTATATAGGTGAAGGCATCTGGTCGATCCGGATCCGGCGCAAACGCACCAGACTCATCGCCCTCAAGCACCTGTCGCAGGAACGATTCCGAGAACGGGCGCTCGGTGTTGCTTGCAGCCAGCAGGTCCGCGAACGATGCTCCGAACCCTCCACCCTCGAGTTCGTTCCCACGACGCTCGAACGCCTTGCTGACAACCGCCTCGGCCTTTTTCCGGGCCTTTTCGTCCATAGGTTTGTCGCCAGAGAATCCTGGGAACCGAGCCTCGTCCAGCAGGTAATCCTCGAATACCTGGCAGTTGAAGGACGTTGGCCTGAACACATACCGCTGTCGCCGGTCTTCGAGTTCCAGCAGCCGATGGCTCTGGCTTTCACTCTCCTCGAATTCGACGATGAAATGTCCGTCGTTCTCAGTTGCTTTGATGCTTAGCAGCGCACCCGGCACCAGATTCTCGTTGAAAAAGTCATCCAGTCCAAGCAGGAATCCTCCGCGGTTTGGCGTCGGATATCGCAACTCCACCAGATAGGTGGTGTAAGACTGTGGGCACTCGAACGTGAGCACCGCTGACCGCTGACCGCTAACCAGTGGTGCCGGTAGCAGCGCCTGGATCTCCGGATCGTACGGCAGCAGTCCAAGGTAGAACTCGTAGAAACTCATCACATGGCTGATCTGGCTGACCGACCGGTATGCCGGCTGTGTTGGCAACTCTTCGAGCATGAACCGGTAGTCGGCGCCAATTTCGGTGGCTTTTCGCCGGTTGGTGCCAATCGGGGGAAGATTGCTGACGCTCCAGAATCGCTGGTCGTTTGTGCCCACAAACTCGAAATCACGGTGCTCGGACCCAAGCCGAAAATTCAGCGCAAAGCGCATGATTTCGAAATCGCTCGATTTCTGGCGGACCTCGAGTACGTCTTGCACCAGCACGTCATCAGTGAGAGGTTGTTCCTGCTCTTCAATGTAATCCTTGATCCTTCTGAGGTCTCCTCGGCTCAGCCTTGGCACGAGATCCTCGAACATCCAGTGATCGCCAAAATGGGCAACTCGAGAGTCCTGACCCAGATGCGTGCTGAGCGCGTTGGCCAGATCCTTGTCACCCATTCCGGAAACGTCCAGAAGTGCTTCGGCCTCAGCAACTGGCTTCGGTTCCGCGGCCGATTCGGTTGCGGCTGGTGTACCAACTTCCTCTTCAACGACTGTTGATGCAATCGACGCTGCTTCTGCATCCATCATGCGTCGCAACGCGTGATCACCCTCGCCAATTTCGAACTCTGAGAGCACCCTATCCAGCGTAGACCAGGTCGAGTCACCGCGCGGTCTCGGGCGGAGCGTAGAAGCGAGGCGCTCGGGTCGAGGCTCCGGAGTCATCAGACGCTCGTGAAACGAATGGGTCGAAGCGGCGTCCGGTCCCGATGGTGATCTGCCAAGACGACTTGCGACGATGAATGTCTGCCCATCTTCCTCAACAATCGAAAAGACACCTGGATTCAATTCCACCAATTTCGGAATCGTCTGGCCGGTGACCTTTCTCTCGGTCCCTTTGAGATATTCCACCAGCTGATCCACGTCGACACGAATTGGCGCGTCGGCGGCCATGAACTGACCTCGGCCCGCTATGACAGCCAGCACTTCTTTGGCAAGCGCCTTCTCAGTTTTGGTGCCCTCAAACGTCAATTCTGAAACTTCCGTAGTAACCATGTTCAATTCTCCTGACGACTTGAGCTCTACTCGTTAAGTGAGAGGAGTCGGCAATACGACTAGCGCTCGTGTGCTTAGCGAATTCGGCCTCTCAATGAATCGATGAGCTGTGCCGTGGTCATTGGCACTGCAGACGAGCGAAGTAGCGCCACGAGAAACTCCAGGTCTTCCTCTGACAACTGGAAAGCAGCATCGTTAACAGACATTTACACCCCTGCTCAATTCAACAATCGGTAAAGCGCTGGACAAAAAAAGTAGGATGCACTCTCGGCACCAACGATGTATAGTAACGGACGGTCAGCCACTACGCCAAAGAGGTCAGCATCTTGATCAGTAGCGGTTTGAAGATGTACTCGCGACACGACTATACTAGTTGCCGGATCGCCCAAAGTTTGGCGTACAGTTTCCGGTAGTGCGACCGGAGGAGGAATTACTCGATGTTTGGTCCAGGTCTTGGTTGGCAAGAACTCGTCCTTATCCTGCTCATCGTGGCGATGATTTTCGGAACTAGCAAGCTTTCGGGCATTGGCTCAGATCTGGGTAAGAGCATTCGTGAGTTCAAGAAAGAAGCAACGATCGATGATGAAGGGGAAGCTCTTCCCGAGGGCACCTCAGCAACGGTCTCCACTGATAAGCCACGGGTGGTCGAGGCTCGCGAAATGCGCGCTGACGAGATCTAGGAGTCGCCGACCTCTGTACAATCACTTTGCTGGAGTGACACGCCGGGGGCCTGAGGTCCCCGGTGTTTTTCGCACTGGTTCTGTAGTGTTCGAAGATTGGCACCCCTACTACGACATCATGGGATGAACTCGCCCTCTGAAGGTTCCGCATGAGATCGAACGATCCAGCCGATTTCTCCCAACCGGTCGATTTGGACGGCCGGTCTGTGCTGCCTGCTATCGATTTCGAACCGGCAACGCTGTCGACTGATGCCGGCAAATTGTCAGATCAGGAGCAGCAACCGGGCGAATATGGAGATGCTGCAGAGCTTGCACCGGAACCCAGGAAAGGAAAACGGGGCGGCCTCTTCAGAGAGATCCTCGAGACTGTTCTCATTGCCCTGATCATCTTTGTCGCGGTACGCTCTCTCGTCCTCAACTTTCGCGTGGAGGGTCAGAGCATGATGCCGAATATGACGAACGGTGAAATGCTCATCGTCAACCGAAACGCGTACGAGAGCTTCGATTTGTATAGGCTGGTGGACTGGATTCCTGGGATCGAACATGCGGAAGCGCGTGAAGTCACACCGTTCTCGGACCCGCAGAGGGGCGATATCATCGTCTTCGACCCACCGGTTTCCTCGCAAAAACCGTATATAAAGCGCATTATCGGTTTGCCGGGCGAAACTGTTGAAGTGAGAGATGGCTTCGTATACATCGATGGTGAGCGACTGGACGAACCGTATATCGAAGGCGGAATAACAACCTGCAATCAACGTGATTGCGATCCTGTTCTGGTCGAAGAGGGTCAGGTCTTTGTGATGGGCGACAATCGTCAAAACAGTTCCGATTCGCGAGTCTTCGGTCCAGTGGAAGTGGATTCCGTCCAGGGCAAAGCCTGGATCGTCTATTGGCCCATTTCAGAGTTTGGACCAGTTGAATCAGCGGACTACCCTGACTCCTAGCACCGGGTAGGCGTTGTCGTCGAGAGGGTTCGGCCCACGCTCTGCTCAGCATTGAGTCACAACGGGAACGCATGTAGAATGAGACGACTGGGAAAGTGGTCCGGAAAGCAAATCCGTCCAACTCCCGGTACCGCTTCTGTTCTGGCGCGTTCCCTGAGACTGAATTGAGAGCCGAGGCTCTGCTGATGATCGAAACAGTTGTCGAAAGTATTCGAGTTCAGATGCACTCCCACCATCGGGTGGTGATCCTGAAGGAAGTGAATGGGGAGCGGCACCTGCCAATCTGGATCGGCGACTTCGAGGCTCACGCCATTTTGATCGAGCTACAGGATTCAGAGTCACCAAGGCCTCTGCCCTATGACGTGCTTCAATCGGTCATTGCTGAGCTTGGGGGAACGGTCTCGCAGATACTCGTCGTCGATCTGGCCCAGGATGTGTACTTTGCCCGGATCGTGATCACCGCCGGAGATCGCACGCTCGAAATCGATTCCCGACCAAGCGATGCCATTGCCCTTGCCTTGAGGGTTGGTGTCCCAATTCTGGTCGAAGAGTCGGTCATGGAGCGAGCTGGCGTCAGCCTCGAAGCCGACGAAACAGGTGACTCTGCTCCGGCATCGGGTCTCGCACCTGAACGCCCAGAGCGAGTAGAAGGACTTTCGCTCGATGATGAGCGGCTCTCGATCTTCCGCGAATTCATCAACACACTTGACGCCGACGATACCGACCGGGCTCGCGGCGACTAGCCACTTGTCCTCGTTTGGTGTCCATTCGAAGGCTGCATATTCAAGCCCACATCTCAGGAAAAGAAACCAGTATGGATAGATCAGAACAACACATCAGACGAATCGTTGTCGAGCGGATGGACCGTTGCAGTGTCTGTCATCGATCGTTCAACGAGGCCGATGTAGAGGTGCTTTCACGCAAGGACGACATGTGGATGATGATCGTCCAATGCCAGGATTGTCATGCCCGCAGCTTCGTGGCCGCTGAGGTCGTCGACGGATCAGGCGCATCCGGCAGTGGATTTGTGGATTTTGCCGCAGCCAGAGCTGTTCACGATCAGGATGATCCCGCCGAGTCGGCTGCACTCGAGGAATCGGACACTGCTGATCCAGTCGATGTCGACGATGTACTTCTCATGCACGAATTTCTCGATGGATTCGACGGCGACTTCAGGAAGTTGTTCAGTTCCTGACAAGGATGCGCATCCGAGAATGTTTCGATGACCCGGCACAGCGTTTCCGAGCCGGACTGGTATGAATGGTTTGTAGCCTCACTGCGTTGACTGGTCTACCGGCCACTCATATACTCACTCGGGATCATTTTCAGTCTATCTGAGTCCCCGTATGAACCCTGCCTTGAGGAGCGGAGAGAAACAAATTGGCCACCGCACACGTTCCTGCTGCGTCGCAGGCAATCGACCTCGATGTGGTCCGCGAAATGGTTTCCCACTTCCAGCCATCCGACTGGCAGGAAGGCCAGGAGTTAATTCTGAGCGCGCTCCAGGAGGTCAATGAGCATTTCGGTTATGTCTCCGTCGAGGCTGCCGAAATCGTTGCTCAGCAGCTCGGCACGACAGTGAATCGTGTTTACGGACTCCTGACCTTCTACGCTGACTTTCGTACTGAGCCGCGTGGCAAGCACTTCATGCTCCTGTGTCACGGTATGTCCTGCTATGTCATGGGATCGCAAAAACTGGTTCAGGAGTTGAGCGACCGCTACGGAATCGGCGATGGTGGTACAACCGCTGACGGAGCGTTGACCGTGCAGGTAGTGAATGGCTGCCTCGGGGTCTGTGACCGTGCTCCAGTCGTAAGTCTTGATCATCAGGTTCATGGCCAGTTGACGCCCCAATCGTTCAACGACCTTGTCCAGCGCGCAATCGCCGCCTCGGGCGCAGGGGAAACATCGTGATCGACACAACTACTGGAACGATTCCTCGCCTCGATTCAAAAGAAGCATTTGTCGAGTTTCAGAAGCGTGCAGAGGACCGATGGCACGACCTCTGGAATGGAAATCGCACTGTCGTCAGTGTCGGAATCGGGAGTTCTTCAGTTGCGAAGGGCGCAGAGGCCGTGCTTGGCGCGTTCGCCGCTTCGACGGCAGCAGATACCGTCGTCCGCAAAGTCGGTGTTGATGGTGCTGACTGGGCCGAGGTGATGGTAAAGGTCAAACGACCGGACACGCCTTCGATTGCGTATATCAATGTCACACCTCAGGACGCCGGCGATATTCTGGCCGGGAAGGCGGAACATCTGATTCTCGGTGTCGACGGCGATGAGCCGTTCGATGGCATTGCCCCCTTGTCACAGCACCCGTTCTTCAGATATCAGCAGCGAATCGTTCTTGCGGATGTCGGACTAATCGATCCGGATTCGTTCGAAGACGCTGTGGCGGTCGGTGCCTACTCGGCTCTCTACAAGGCGCTCTTCGAGATGTCAGCTGAAGAAGTCGTCGCGGAAATGACTGCCGCCAACCTGAGGGGCCGTGGCGGGGCAGGCTTCCCTGCAGGCATCAAGTGGGAGAGCGGTCGCAAGGCTACCGTCACTCCCAAGTTCGTGGTCTGTAACAGTCACGAGGGCGAGCCGAATGTTTACAAGGATCGCCGCATTCACGAAGGAGACCCACACCGCATCCTGGAAGGAATCCTTGTGGCGTGCGTCGCGTGTGGAGCAGAGCGAGGCTACAACTATGTTGGTGGCGAGTATCCGCTCGCGATCAGACGATTCCGGCGGGCAGTTGAAGATGCTGAGAAGGCTGGCCTGATTGGCAAGAATATTCTCGGCTCGGGGCACAATATTGCTTTCCGGATGCGAACAGGTGGTGGTGCCTACGTCTGTGGCGAAGGCTCCGCGATGATGTACTCGATTATGGGTGTTCGCGGTCAACCTCGGACCAAGCCGCCTCGCTCTGTCGAGGAGGGCCTCTGGAAACGGCCAACTGTTGCGAACAATACCGAGACGCTTGCCAACGTTCGGGACATCGTGAACAAGGGCGGCGAATGGTACGCGCAGTTTGGCTCCGAGAAGAGCAAGGGCACCAAGCTGATGACCGTACAGGGCCCCTTGAAGACCATGGGCCTTGTCGAGGTCCCGATGGGTATTTCACTCCGAACCCTGATCGATGAGGTTTGGGGAGGCATGCGGGACGGGTATTCCTTCAAAGGAGTCCAAACTGGTGGCGTTTCAGCGGGCCCATTGAAAAATGAGCACCTCGACTTGCCGGTTGACTTCGACTCATTGACTGAAGTCGGTGGCATGCTGGGTTCCGGTGGGTTCGTCGTCTTCGATGAATCCGTTTGCGCCGTCGATTTCGCGAGGTATCTCACAGCATTCAATCGAGTCGAATCATGTGCGAAGTGCGTGCCTTGTGCTTTAGGGAATCCTGCGCTGGTCGAAGTGCTCGACCGTCTCAGGCTCGGTCGCGGTAGCGTCAGTGATCTGCCGCTCATGCGTCGGACGTC
>JBGTJM010000197.1:0-1767 GCA_041745115.1 Thermomicrobiales bacterium | reverse complement strand
GGGAGCTTCGGTTACGCTTGAAGTTGGCGTTTGACGATGCGGGTATCGAAATGCCGTTGCCTCAGTTGATGATCTGGAGGGCGCAGGACATTGTTTCGCCAGGGGGATAATCATGGCTGAAGATCGAAGTGGTAAGGCAGGCATCAATGTCTGGGTAGACCCAAATCGGTGTATAGCGAATGCCAAATGCACCACAGTTGCGCCAGGGATATTTGCTCTCGACGAAGAAACTGGCATAGCCGAGCTGATCGATGAGGAAAACGCGACCATCGAACAGCTTTTCGCGGCCGCGCGGATTTGTCCGACGCAGGCAATCATCATCGAGCAGTTTGGACGCCGAGTTTTTCCGCAGATTCTCACGCCGATGTTTGGTGAACAGGCGGACGGCACGTAGTCGCTAAGGGTCAACAGAACGTGGAGCCTGTCGCGAGCAACTGACCGCGGAAATTGATGATCGCAATTCCTGCGGCGGGAGCTCACACCTCGACGAACTGCAATACACCATCAGAATTCGCCGTCATGAGCAGTTCTTCAGGCGACGTCGCGTCCGGATGCGTGACCAGGGCTGCTTCGGGTGGCCTCACGTCACCGTTAACCAGAGGATCATCGGTCTCGACCATTCTGGCGTGAAGCTTTGCTCTGAGCTCGTCCATGATCTGTCGATGTTTCTCGTCCGCAGCGAGATTCCGAACCTGGTTTGGATCGAGAACATTGTCGTAGAGCTGCAGCGGCGGCACTTCGATGCTGTTCCAGCCATGATCGACCAATAGATCACGGCTTGGTCCATCGTCCACGTTGGGGAGCACACGTTGCGTTCGATTGCCGTACCGCTCGATAAGGGCCCAGCGCGCCGTTCGAATCGAACGCTGAGGTTCATACGCTGCGTGGTACGTGACTTCTCCAAAAACCTCATCGCGGATCGAATCGGACTCCTGCCTCAACAGCGGGGTCAGCGACTTTCCTTCCATCCAGTCTGGAATTGGGAGACCAGCAAGCTCGAGTAGCGTTGGAGCCAGGTCGATTTGCGAAACCAGCGCATCCGATTCGCTGCCTGGCCTGACTGGAGCCGGACCTGCCAGAATCAGCATGACTCCTGTTCCGTGGTCGGTTAGCGTGCATTTCATACCGGGGAATGCGGGCCCATGGTCGGTGGTACAGATCACGAGCGTTGACCCCGACAGACCGGATTTCTCAAGGGCTTGCATTACCAAACCGACTCCACGGTCAAATCCGGCAAGACTTGCATGGAATCCCGCTGCATCTCTGCGCGTCGCGCCTGAGTCCGGAATGGGTGCAGGAGGTAGGACGTAGCGTGCATCCTCTTCTGCTGGATCGGGATACGGCCGATGGGCTTCGAAGAATCCGATATCAAGGAAAAATGGGCCTGACGCAAGGGCATTCTCCTGAAGCCATGACGCGGCAACCGGCGCTACGGCGCTGGCACGGTCGCTCTCAGGACTGATGTCGTCGGCATACCCGAGTGTGCTCGGATCGCCACTGGTTGAATGCTGGGTTCCGGCAAGAATGGTTCGATATCCGTGGGACTGCAGAACACTTGCAATGTGATGTCGTCGATCGGCTAGCCCAAAGCCCCTGTGCGCCAGACCAATCATTCCAGCGCTGTGCGGGCTCTGGCCGGTCAGGAGAGCCGCACGGCTTGGAGAGCAGGTCGACGAGGCCGCAAACGCCTGCCGAAACAGCACGCCTCTTTCAGCGAGCTGCTGCGTGTTCGGCGTTCGAACTCCATAGCCATACGGCTGGACGTGC